>QHPZ01000205.1 GCA_003219225.1 Verrucomicrobiota bacterium
AAATCGTAGATCGACACGTACTCGCCGAAGACTTCGCGTGTTCGTTCTTCACCCGCGATCAAGGGTGTGCCGGTGAAGGCGAGGAAAATCGCGTTCGGCAACGCCGCGCGCATGTTCAACGCAAGCGTGTCGTATTGCGTGCGGTGCGCTTCATCGGTGAGGACGATCACGTCGCGCCGATCGCAGAGCAGCTCCGGCGTTTGGAACTTGTGAATGAGAGTAAAAACGTAGCGATGATTTCCGCGCAACAGCTCGCACAACTCCGCGCCGCTTTGCGCGTGACACTCGTCGCTCTCGTGTTCGCTCACCGCGCCTGTGGCTTTGAACGTCTTCGCGATCTGATCATCCAGTTCCACGCGATCGGTCACCACCACGAACGTCCAATTCCCCGCTATCTTCCGCAGCACTTTCTGCGAGAAGAAAATCATGGCGAAGCTTTTGCCCGAGCCTTGCGTCTGCCAGAAAACACCGCCACGCCCGTGTCCTTCCTTCCGCGCCTTCAACATCGACGCGATCGCATTGTTCACGCCGAGCACCTGATGATTCTGCCCGAGAATCTTGATCAACCCGCTCTTGTGTTCGGAGAACAGGGTGAAATTTTCCACTAGATCGAGCAGTCGCGTCGGCGCGCACGTGCCGCGAATCATCGTATCAAGTGAGATGCGGCGCGGCTCGTCTTCGCGCTCGACCCGTTTCCACTCGAACATCCGTTCCCAATCCGCCGTAATCGAGCCGACGCGACTGTCGCTTCCGTTCGATGCGATGATGAGCCCGTTAAACCAAAAGAGCGCGGGGACACCGTTGAGTGGATGTTTGTAACTTGTGATGTTCTCATCCAGCGCCGCGCGCGCCGGCACTCCCGGCTTTTTGAACTCCATCACCACCAACGGCAAACCGTTGACAAACCCGATCAAGTCCGGTCGGCAGGTGTAGAGCGGACCGGTCATCGTCATTTGGCTAACGAGCAGGAGATCGTTCGCCGCCGGATTCTCCCAATCGATCACGCGCACGCGTTCGGTTTTCTGGCCGCCGCGCTCGCGATCCGACACGCTCACTTTGATGCCATCTTTCAGCAGCTCGTAAACATCACGATTCGCGGCCGCGATGCTCATTGTCGATCTATCGCGTGTCAGGTGGTCAATCGCGGCGGAGATTGCCTCATTCGGTAAATCAGGATTCAGTCGCTCCAGTCCGCGGCGCAAACGAGCAAGCAAAACAACTTCGCCGCTTGTCTCGCGTGCGAGCGTGCCGTCGGCCCCGAACGTTTCGTGCAGCGCCGAAACTGTTTCCCAGCCGAGCTTGCCAAACAGATCAATCGCCGGTTGCTCGACCAACTGATCTTCAGTGTAATCGTGCGTGATCATTTGGCACGGATCAGCCGCAAGAATTTCTGCACGATTTCGTACGCCCTCCTCGCATGTCTCGCCTGCTCGTCGGCATCCGGCGAATTGTGAAACTCTACCAATTGCTGCGGGCCAAACGACCGAACATCAGCAAACTTTTCCTGCAAGATATCAATCGCGCGGGCAACGTCCTTCTCGGCCAGCCTTTTTCGCCAATCCGCGGCGAATTCTTCCATGCCGCCAGAATACTGTTCGAGGCAGTAGCAAAGGTCGTATGAATCTCTAGGTTTATCACGTCCGCCGATCGCATGTGACTTCATGACAAGGAAATCTGCGAGCGATACCACTCGAATCTTCACGGTATTCTCTGCTCCGCGCACGTTGCGACCTTTCAATTTCATTTCCACGGGATCGTGAAATGCAGCACGGCAGCCATCCGCCTGGAGAACTCGAAAATTAGAGAGCAGCTTCGGCTTATTTTTTTTGAGCTTAACATCCTTTGCTGCGAGAAACTCGACCTCCACTTGCACGGGTTCTTCGCCATCTTGCAAATCGACATCGACGACTAGCTGGAACTCTTTTTCTCCAGGCCGATATCGCTTCGTGTCGAGCAACAACTTCAGCAACTCCGCATAACGCCCTTCGTTCAGTTTGCCGGCATCCAATGCAAGATCGACATCGATACTTCCAATGTGCGGTTCGTCTGCGTCGGCCAGCAATAGATCGGGCGCCCAGCCACCCACTACCACGAGGCAGTCGCTGAATGAGGCGAGCACCTGCCCGACATCTATCAAGACGCGATGGGCAGCTTCGATCTGCCGGCCAGTGTAATCGGCCTCGTACCGTGGTTCGCCATTCACATTTTAAGTCCCTTATCTTTCCACTGCGGTTTCAGTCGCTGCTCAAGCAACGCATCGGCTGCTTCTTCGCCGCGTCCGCCCGCATGGTACGAGTCGACGTAGGTCTGCACTGCATTCGTGCAAGCCATGCGGTGATCGCGCATGGTGCCGCCATCGCTCATGTAGAAGACGCCGTCGTCATCCGGGATCAGGACGGTGACGTTCTCACCGGACTCGACTGGCTTGGCTTCGATCAGTCGCGCGAATCTCGGAATTTCTTTTTCGCGCACATAAAGCCACGTTTTGGGATGGCG
>QHPZ01000038.1:0-2294 GCA_003219225.1 Verrucomicrobiota bacterium
CGCTATCAATCGAGGCAAGCCGCATTCATCGCTTTGATCTTCGCGATGCTGTGCTTAAGTTTTGAGTTCGCGATGAGCAGTAAGCCGAAGCAAGGCGGCACGGAACTCAACTTCGAAGGGGCGATGGATCGACTCGAAGCGATTGTCGCGCAAATGGAATCGGGCAAGTTGCCGCTCGAAGAGTTAATCGTGCGCTACGAGGAAGGAATGAAGCTGGTAAAAATTTGCCAGGAACGACTTGCCAGCGCCGAGCAAAAGATCGAAATCATTGCGCGCGACAACGCGGGCAAACTGGTGGTTAAAGATTTCGAACCCGGCGCGGAAGCCAAGATCGACAACGAGCCGACCGAAGTGAAAGAAGCAACCAATGACGAAGTCAGACTCTTCTGAAACAACAACCGTGACGCCGCCGCAGCGGTTGCTCGATGGCATCCATTCGCCCGCCGACATAAAAGCGCTGCGCGAACACGACCTGCCGCAGCTCGCACAGGATGTGCGCGACGAATTGATCCGGGTGCTTTCGCAAACCGGCGGACATTTGGGCCCGAACCTCGGTGTGGTCGAGCTGACCATTGCGCTTCATCGCGTCTTCAATACGCCGCGCGACCGGTTCGTCATGGACGTGAGCCACCAGGGTTACGTCCACAAAATGTTCACCGGCCGACTCGATCGGTTTCATACCATGCGACAGTTCGGAGGGCTCAACGGTTTTCTCCTCCGAACCGAAAGCGAGCACGATTGCTACGGCGCCGGTCACGCCGGCACGGCGCTTTCCGCCGCGCTTGGCATGGCGGTCGGGCGCGATCTGAAAGGCACCGACGAGCACATCGTCGTCATCGCCGGCGACGCGGCGTTCACCAATGGCATCAGTTACGAGGCGCTGAACAACGTCTGCCAAACCAAACGCTTCATCGTCGTGCTGAACGATAATGAATGGTCGATCGCCAAAAACGTCGGCGCGATCGCGAATTACTTTAACAAGATCGTCACGAGCGAAATGTACTCGCATTTGCACGATAAGGCGCGGCAGTTCGTCGAGACGATCGCCGGCAAATATGCGGTCGAGCTCGCACACAAAGTCGAGGAAGGCTTCAAAGGTCTCATCGTGCCGAGCGTGTTTTTCGAGGAGTTCGGGCTGCGCTATTATGGGCCGATCGACGGACACGACATCCCGCTGCTCATCCGCACGTTCGAATTTTTAAAGACACAACAGGAACCGGTGCTGCTGCACATCCTCACCAAAAAAGGCAAAGGCTACGAACCGGCGATCAAACAGCCGGACAAATTTCACGGCCTTGGCAAATACAAGATCGAGAGCGGCGAGACCGCGCCAACGCCGACGCCGACGTATTCGGAAATCATCGGTAAAACGCTCGCGAAATTCGCCGATACCAACCAGAAGCTCGTCGCGATCACGGCCGCGATGCCGAGCGGCACGGGCCTTTCCCATTTCGCCAAGGCCCATCCGGAACGTTATTTCGATGTCGGGATCACGGAGGAACACGCCGCGCTCTTCGCGTGCGGTCTCGCGACGCAAGGGCTCACGCCGTTTCTGGCGATTTACTCCACGTTTTTCCAGCGCGCCTACGACATGTCGATTCACGACATGGCGATCCAGAAATTAAACGTGCGCCTTTGCATGGACCGCGCAGGCTTAAGCGGCGACGACGGCCCGACACATCACGGCTTGTTCGACATCGGTTATCTCTAGCGCATTCCTAACTGGGTGCACATGCAGCCAAAAGACGAAGACGAATTCGTCGACATGCTCTGGACGATGGCGCATTACAACTCCGGGCCAATCGCGATTCGTTACCCGCGCGGCTCAGGAGCGGGAGTGCAAATCAAGCCCGAACCGCGGCTGCTCGACATCGGCAAAGCCGAGGTCGTGCAACATGGGCGCGAGGTAGCCATTTTCGGACTTGGTAACATGTTCGAAGTCGCACAGGAAGCCGCCGCGAAACTGCAGGAGCGCGGCGTTTCGGTGGCGCTGATCAATCCGCGCTGGATCAAACCGATGGACACGGGCACGCTCGAGTTTTTCGCGCGCAGTGTCGAGGTTGTCGCCACGATTGAGGACCATGTGCTGCACAACGGTTTTGGCTGCGCGGTCATGGAGCACCTTTATTCGGTCGGAATTCACACGCCGGTCGTGCGGGTTGGCTGGCCGGACGAATTCATCGAGCACGGAGCGGTGCCGATCTTGCGCAAGAAACATGGCATCACCGCGGATGCGCTGGTCGAGAAGGTCTTGCCGTTGCTAAAGAAGAAAACCGCGGCTAAAACCACTGCCG
>QHPZ01000038.1:2534-16209 GCA_003219225.1 Verrucomicrobiota bacterium
TTTCTCGGGCCAAACGGCGCGGGCAAAACGACCGTGCTCAAGATGCTTTCCGGTTTGCTCAATCCGACTTCGGGCGATGCGCGCGTGCTCGGATTTGTGCCGTGGGAGCGGCGCAACGAGATGAAGCGACAATTCAGTTTGCTCATGGGCCAGAAGAACGCGCTCTGGTGGGACCTGCCGGCGCAGGAATCGCTCGAGCTGAATCGCGCGATTTACGGAATAGATCGAGGGCGTTTCAACAAAGTCGTCGGCGGACTGGCCGAGCTGCTCGAGGTCTCGGACAAAATGAACGTGATGGTGCGCGAGCTTTCGTTAGGCGAACGCATGAAAATGGAATTGATCTCCGCGCTCATCCATGAACCGCGCGTGTTATTTCTCGACGAGCCAACCATCGGGCTCGATGTCGTCAGTCAAAAACGGGTGCGCGAATTTCTCCGGATTTACAACGAACAACATCGCATCGTGACCCTGCTCACCAGCCATTACATGCAGGACATCGAAGAGCTCTGTCATCGCGTCCTGGTCATCGATCACGGCCAGATCTTTTTCGACGGTCCGCTGAACGAGATTGTCGATCGCTTCTCCGATTATAAAATTCTCAGCCTTACTTTCGAAAAACAATCGGCCCGCGATTTCTCCGAGTTCGGTGTGGTGATCGAGCAAACGCCCGCCTCTGTTCAGTTAAAGGTCCCGCGTGCGAAAGTTACAGACACGTGCCGCCGATTACTCGAAGCGTGCGACGTGACCGACATTAATGTGCAGGAAGTGCCGGTCGAAGAAGTGATTCGTCAGCTTTTTGGCGAACGAAAGGAAACGCAGCGCGCCGCCGCCGAGCAAAAGCCAGCCGCCGCAGTGGCGACTTAGCGCCGGCTCAGCGCCTGGCGCAGCTCGTGAACATAACCCGGGTTGACCTCGAACGCGGTGACTGGCATTTCCGCCAACTGAACCTGCTCATAGTAGGGAACGCTTTCGACAAACCCGGCCGCCATCAGGCTATTGAGCGTGTCGGTCACGTCCTCCACCTCCATGCGTACGTGATCCTGAATCTCGGCGCCGAGCATCGATTCGGCGAATCCAATCGCCCGCACCACGCTCGCCTCGCGGCCGGTTAATTTGATCTGACGCATTCACAAAAAAATAGCAGCTACTATGCCGGTAGAATCGTTGAAGCACTGAAGCGCTACAGCTCGTAGGTTGCCAGGACGCTGTTCTCCATTCCTTCGGCAAAGGTGGGATACTGCGGCACCCAACCCAGGCCGCGCAGCTTGGTGTTACTTACCTGTTTGTTGCTCCAGCCCCGTTTGCGTTTCGCTGGCAACGAACCAACCGAAGGTAACGGCCGATTCAACTTCGCCGCCAGCCACCGATAACATTCGCTTTGCCGAATCGGCTGATCATCGACCACGTTAAAAATTTCGCCGCGCGTCGATCGTTGGGCCGACAACAGAACGAGGGCGGTCGCGGCATCATCGCGATGGATTTGATTGAGCAAGCGGTCGTTGTGCGGATCGATTACGGCGTCGCCAGCCCGCAAACTTTTGAGCAAGAATGAACGCCCCGGTCCGTAAATTCCCGCGAGACGCGCAACCACTCCATCGTGCTCGAGCGCGAGTTGCTCTGCCTCGCGCAAGACTCTTCCGGCTGGGTGCGTTGGCTCAGCCGGGCTTTCTTCGGTGACGGACTCGCCACCGGTTTGCGCATACACACTCGTGCTGCTGACGAACAAAAGTTTCGCCGCAGTGAAGCGAGCGACGAGATTGCGCGCACCTTCCAGATAAAGCTGGCGGTAAAGATCGACATCGCCGCCGCGCGTACTGGCGCAATGAATCACTGCGTCGAAGTTCGTTTTGCACGCCATCACTGCAGCTCGGTCGGACAAATCGACTGCCCGCGCTGAATACGATTTTGCAGAGAGCCTTTGCACCGCTTCGGTCGAACGCGTCCAGCCTTCGACCTGCCACCCACGCGTAACAAATAAACCCGCCGTCGCTTCCCCCAAGTAGCCGCAACCGGCGATCAAAACCCGCGGCATTGCGATTGTCGATCTTTCACGCGACGGCAGGCGCGATCTCGATCTCCTCGAACAGACTTCTTTGGAGCGCGTGCACCTGCCGCAAGCGAATCAATTCCAAAAGTGCAAGAAACGTGACCACAACTTCGACGCGCGAGGCCATGGCGCCAAACAAATCGGAAAAACGCAGGGAGGCGCCGCCGCCCACCCGCTGCAGTATGAGGTCGATCTTTTCCGAAACGCTGAAGCGCTCGCCGAAAATCTCCTGCACGTCCTGGCGCGCTTCGACGCGTTTGATCACCGCCTGGAAGGCATTGATCAACTGAAAAATCCCAACCTCGTCCAGCCGAAGCGGCCCGTCCGGCGGCGGCGCCGCTCCTTCACGCGGAAAGGTCCGCTCCTGTTCCAGCTCGCGCCGGTGCAGCTCGGCGGCAGCGTCCTTGAACTTCTTGTATTCGATCAGTTGCCGGATCAGCTCCCAGCGCGGGTCGTGTTCGTCGGCATCTTCTTCCGGCGGCTGCTGGTCGGCCGGCAAAAGGCTGCGGCTTTTCCAGTAAATGAGATTGGCCGCCATGACGAGAAATTCGCCGGCCAAATCGATATTCAATTCCGTGAAGGCCTGAAGATACTCGAGGTACTGGTGCGTAATGCGCTCGAGCGAGATATCGTAAATGTCGATCTCGTCGCGCTTGATCAGGTAAAGGAGGAGATCAAGCGGCCCCTCGAAAATCTCGAGCCTGACCTTGTAATCGGTATCCATCTCTCGTGCGCGGCGACGGTCGAGGGCTGCTAAGACTTCGCGTCGATCAGCGAGCGAACTTCCGATGCACCCAGACGCTGTTCACAATGCCGAGCCCGAACATAATCATAAGAACAAAGGAGCCGCTGTAGCTGATCAGCGGCAATGGCACGCCGGTGATGGGCAGGATCGAAATCGTCATGCCGATGTTTTGAAAAATATGCGTGAAAATGAGTGCGGTGATGCCGACGACCAGAAGCAGGCCGAAATTGTCCGCCGCAAAAAAGGCAACAAAGAGACACGTCAGCAGCAGCAGGGCGAATGCGCCGATCAGAAACAGTCCGCCGACAAATCCCCACTGCTCGCCGATTGCGGAAAAGATGTAATCGTTCCCAGCCGCCTGAGCCGATCGCAATGAGCGACTGGTTGATCGCCCAGGAGGCACCCTGTTTATCGATATCGGGATTGATGAAGGCTGTGATCCGCTGCTGCTGATAAGGCTTTAAACCCAAGTGAATCGCAATTGGGATAAAACCAATCCCGATCAGAACGATGCAGATCAAATAGCGCAGCGGCAAACCGGCGGAGAAAAGCAGCGCGAGCAGCACCGGTACCCAAATAATGACCTCGCCAAGATCCGGCTGCATTAAGATTAGGAGGCAGGGCGCACCGGCAATGGCGCCGCACAAAAGCAAACGCAGCATCGGATGCATTTGCCGAAATTGACTGAGGAATAACGCCATCACCATGATTCCGGCGATGACGGCAAGCTGGGCGGGTTGAAAGTTGATCGGCCCCAAATGAAGCCAGCTGCGCGCTCCGTAGACTTTAGTTCCCATGAACTTGGTCAGGACCAAAAAAATGATGCCGGCCAGATACATCGGCAGTGCGCCCCACCGGATCCAGCGGTAATCGATCAGGCTCACGATCATGAAGGCAAAGAAGCCGACCAGCACCCAATTCGCCTGTTTGCGCCAGAAATCCGCCGCGATCGAGTCCTCGCGCATGTAGGTCGCACTGTAGATCGCGATCACGCCGAAAATCGCGAGTGCGAGCATGTTGAGCAGCAGAAGCCAGTTGAGCCCAAGCAGCTTGCGCAGAAATGGTGTCATGTCGATCTAAGCTCGCTTCAATTTCAGTTCATCGGGCCGAACAGAGCGGAGGAACTATACGCATTTTGGCCGCGGCGTAAATTCGCCGCCTGTCGACTTGGAAAATTGACCGCCGGTCCCGCGCAAGCTGTTGGAAGCAAGGGCCTTATCTCGAAACCAAAAATATTTGCACCGTTCTCTTGTCAGCCCCGGCCGGGCCACTAAAATGCTCTTCCACTTTGTCGTGAACTCCCGGAAACCAGCGCGCAGAACAAAACGAACGAAGCGAAAGCTCGCTCATCCCAAGCTGCCGATGCAACGCCAGCTCAATTTACGGCACGAAGGCAAACATTTCGATTTACGCGTCATTTTCGAGCAACTGAACGAACGCTACTTTCGGGGCCGGCTGCGCGGTTACGAGGTGATGTGGGGACGTCGGCGCAAACACCGCCCAAGGGATTATTTCATCTTCGGCACGATCCAGGAACAAGACCGCGTCATCCGCATTCATCCTTCGCTTGATCAGCCCTTCGTTCCGATCTGGTTTCTTCGCTACGTGCTCTATCACGAAATGCTCCACTCAGTTGTGCCGGATGAGCCACTCTCGCGCGGCCGCCGCCGTGTACATACGGAAGAATTCAACCGGCTCGAGCGCAGCTTCCGGGGTTACCATCGCGCCCGGCGGTGGGAAGAAGAGAACCTGGCGCGCTTTCTTCGTTAGGCCGCGGCTAGCGCCGTTCCGACGTGCTCGTGCCAAGGCGGCCCTCAGACGGCGAGGGCGTCGTCGCTACGTTCTTTTTGATCAGGTACCAGAGGGTGGTGGCGAGTAGCAGGCAGATCAACTTCGCGCGCCAGTTTTTCAGGATCAGTTTCTTCATAATTGCCGTGCAATAAAATTTCCGCGATGCGCTGGCGAAACGTCTCGGGCGTGAACCCACGCTCGATCCGCCGGCGATGGCAAATCGAAATGCCGCCAGTCTCTTCCGACACCACCACCGCCAATGCGTCCGACTCCTCCGTAATGCCGAGGCCGGCGCGGTGCCGCAAACCAAGGCTGCGATCGAGCGTTTCGCGCTGACTTACCGGAAAAATGCAAGCCGCGGCTGCGATCCGGCCGTTGCGAATGATCACGCCGCCATCGTGCAGTGCAGATTTCGGATGAAAAATCGTCAGGATCAACTCGACCGAAAAATCGCTGTCCAGCATGACACCGGTTTCCTCGTAAACGCGGATTGACGTGTCGCGCTCGATCGCGATCAGCGCGCCGAATTGTTTGTTCGCCAGTTGCGTCACCGCCTCAGCGAGATCGTGCACGGTCTCACGTTTCTCGCTCGTTAGGGAAAAGATGGGATGGCCGCCGAGTTCCGCCAAGCCGCGACGAAGTTCCGGTTGAAAAATCACCACCAACGCCACCGCGAGAAAGACCGAGAAGCTTCTGACGATCCAGCCAATCACCGGCAAGTTCAGCAACGTCGAAATCAAGATCAGCGTCAAAAAAACAATGGCCAGACCGGTCAACACTTTCGCGCCGCGCGTGCCGCGGAAGTAAAGATAGCCGTAATAGATCGCCACCCACAGAATGATGATCTCCAGGATACTGCGCCAGCTCTTCAACCAGAGATAAAGCAGTTGGTCGATCATGACAGGATCGCCTCCGCCACGCGCAACGCCGCCACGTTTTCCTTCACATCATGCACACGAAAAATATCTGCGCCACGACCGCGCAACAGCGCAGTCAGCGCCAAGGTAGGCGCCACGCGTTCGCTTCTTTCCCCGGTCCCGGCCAATTTGCCGAGAAAGGATTTTCGCGAAAGGCCGACCACCAGTGGCCGGTCGTGCGCACGCAGGCGCGCCACGTTCTTGAGCAGCTCGATGTTATGCATAAGCATTTTGCCGAAACCAATTCCCGGATCAAACGCCATGCCCATCGGATCAACGCCGCACTGTAGGGCGCGGCCATATTGTTGTAAAAAAAAATCAGCCACTTCCGTAACAACGTCGTCGTAATGCGGAGAAATTTGCATCGTGCGCGGATCCCCCTGCATGTGCATGATGATCAGCGCGGCTTTCCGTTCCGCCGCCAATGGTAACATCTTCGGATCGCCGCGCCCACCAGTCACGTCATTGATGATTGCCGCGCCTGCATCGAGCGCCCACGCCGCGACTTCGCCTTTTGACGTGTCGATCGCAATGAGTTTGTCTATCTTGCGACGGAGTTGCTCGATCACCGGGATCACCCGTCGAAGTTCTTCTTTCGTATCCACCGGCTCCGCGCCTGGCCGGGTCGATTCACCGCCCACGTCGATGATGTCGGCGCCCTCGTTTGCCATTTCCAATCCGCGCGCGACAGCTGTTTCAGTATCGAAAAATCTGCCCCCGTCTGAAAACGAATCCGGCGTCACATTGAGCACACCCATGATCATCCCACGCCGGGAAAGATCGACAACCTGCTCGCCGATCTTCCACAGTCGCTCGTGCATCATTGGGTGAGACTATCACACGTTTGTCGGCTCGACAGAGTCTCGCCCCACCAGAACAATTATTTCTTGTGCGAGTAGCGCCCCATCAGCTGGCCTTCGGCGATGGCGTGGCCTTTCATCGCCGCGTCCACTTCCTTGCGTTTGGCGCCAGCCTTGAGGTCAAGTATTGTATCGAGCGCGTAAATCTTGAAGTAGTAGCGGTGCGTGCCTGAAGGCGGCTGGGGCCCATCGTAGCCCGAGCCGGGATAATCGTTCGTGCCCTGCGCCCCGCCCTTGGGTACACTGTTCTCCGCCACCTCAGTCGTTTTCGGATCGATGTTCCAGCACAGCCAGTGTGTAAACAAGCCGACCGGCGCGTCCGGATCGTCCACGATCAAAAGCAGACTCTTGGCTTCCGCCGGGACGCCCTCGATCCGCAGCGGCGGATTCACGTTCTGCCCCTGCTTCGCGTAATTGTCGGGAATCGTTCCGCCTTCACTGAAAGCTGAGCTGGTGATTTTCATTGTTCCTCCTCCTGCCGCGAACGACGCAATTGCGCCGAGCGCGATCGCAACTGCGCCGGTGATAATCGCTTTTTGCATTGTTCAACCTCCCATTCGATCTGATTAGATCGACAATAAGTTTTCGCTGGCATGAGGCAAAATGGACGCACCATTCGCAAAGAGATCGTCGCCCTGTTGGGCAGCGACAATTATCGGCCGCTCGATGGCGCTGAGATCGATCGCGCGCTTGGGCTGAAAGGGAACCAGCGCGTCGCCCTGCGCAACGCGCTACGCGATCTCGAGCGCACCGGCGAGATCGTGCGGATCCGGAAGGACCGCTACATTCTGCCGCTCGAAGCCGATCTTGTCACCGGCAAATTGTCGCTTCACCAAGCGGGCTACGGCTTCCTCGTGTCCGAAACGCCGGCTCAACCGGATATTTTCATTGCCGCCGAAAACACCGGCACCGCGATGCATGGCGACCGCGTCGTCGCACGTGTCTCGCGGGATGTTCCACCTCGGCGCGCAAAAGATCGAAAGGGTCGAACCGAAGGCCGCGTCATTCGAATTTTGGAGCGAGCGCGCGATAAAATCGTCGGGACGCTGCAACAGACGCGCAACTTCTTCTACGTCGTGCCGGACGATCCGCGTTTCGTGCACAACGTCTATGTGGAGCAAGTTTCCAACTTGCCGTCCGCAACTTACAAAGTTGCGCCACGTATCGGCGACAAAGTGGTCGTGCGTCTCGACGCGTGGGAATCGCGCCACGTCAATCCCGAGGGTGCGATCGTCGAAGTGCTCGGCCGCGCGGACGCGCCCGGTGTCGACATGTTGGCGATTATTCGCAAGTACGATCTACCGACGGAATTTCCGCGAAAAGTTCTCGATGAGGCGAACAAAATTCCGCAAACGGTCGATGAGCGAAAGCTCGACGGCCGCGAAGATCGGCGAGAAAAATTCATCGTCACGATCGATCCCGATGATGCGCGCGATTTCGACGACGCGATCGACGTTGAGAAGCTCGATAATCAAGGTTGGCGGCTCGGCGTGCACATCGCCGACGTCTCCGCGTATGTGACTCCCGGCAGCGAACTGGACCGCGAAGCGCGCCGTCGCGGCAACAGCGTTTATCTGCCCGATCGCGTCATTCCGATGTTGCCGGAGCGCCTGAGCAACGGCGTGTGCAGCCTGAACCCGGGCGTCGATCGACTCACGTTTTCGGTTTTCGTCGAGTTCGATAAAACTGGTCGTGCGAAAAACACCCGCTTTGCCAGAACGGTGATTCGCAGCGCGCGGCGTCTTACTTACAAGGAAGCGTTCGCGATCCTGCAGGCGAAAGCGAATGACGAACTGAGCCGCCGCCTGCACGTTGCGTGGGAGCTCGCCTCCTTGCTCCGACGCAAACGGTTCGAGCATGGCTCGCTCGATCTCGACTTCCCGGAAGTAAAAGTTTATCTCGATCAAAACGGCGCGCCGGTCAGGCTCGAGCGGGTCGAGAACGATGAATCGCACCAACTGATCGAAGAATTCATGCTCGCGGCCAATGAAGCGGTCGCGCGGGAGCTTAGGCATCGGTCAATTCCCACCATTTACCGCGTGCACGAAGATCCAGATCCGGACAAGCTCGCCGAATATCGCGAGTTCATTCTGAGTTTTAATTACAAGGTGGGTGATTTGTCGAAGCGCGCCGAGATTCAGCGGTTTCTGGCATCGCTCCGTGGCAAACCGGAAGAGCAAGCGCTCAAGATTGGTCTTCTCAAAAGCTTGAAGCGCGCACGTTACGATCCGCAGCCGCTCGGCCATTACGGACTCGCGAAGCCGAATTACCTGCACTTCACCAGTCCGATCCGACGCTACGCCGATCTGGTCGTGCATCGCGCCCTGGCCGAACGCGATGCGCCGCGACGGTCCAAGATCGACATCGATGAAATCGCTTCGATTGCCGATCACATTTCCGAAACCGAGCGGACCGCGGCGGAGGCCGAGATCGAATCGACCAAAATCAAACAGCTCGAGTTTTTCCAGCGCCAGCTCGATCGGCGCGACCCGCAGGTCTTCCGCGCGGCGATTGTCGATGTTCGCAATTACGGTCTGGTCGTCGAGTTACCCGACGTCCTCACCACCGGCCTCATCCACATCTCTTCATTAACCGACGACTTCTACCTGTTCGATCCCGCGCAACGTCGCCTCGTCGGCCGCCGTTCCCGCCGCCGTTTCAGGGTCGGCGATCAAGTCCGCGTCTTCGTCGCCCGCGTCGACGCATTCAAACGCCAGATCGATTTCGCGCTCGCCGATGACCAGCGCGGCAAAGATCAGCGGCGGGCGAGAAGCTGATCGCGCCTAACAACTTGTGGATAACTTTCGCGAAAATGTTCTTGCCATTTGCCGGTCAGGGCGAGGTAGAATCCGCCGTTTGTCCGGAAATGGATAATATCATCGAGGCGAGAGAGCTACAGATCGAGCGCAAGCATTTCTACGTCGAGTTCCGGGAAAATGAGCGGGGCAGGTTCCTGCGCATCACCGAGGAAGCACATGGCCGGCGTAACACGATCATCGTGCCCAGCACGGGCGTCGACGAGTTCACGGCCGCGATCGACGAAGTAATCGAAAGCGCCGAGCGGCAGCCGGCATAAAAGGGCGCGTCCGTCCTCTGCTGGCAGGCGTGCCGCCTGCCTCTTCTTCGATTGAGTTCGCAGCCGGTAAGCTGCTTCTACAGAAACCTTCGTGCGCGTTGACACGTTAACTCGCGGAATTACTTTGGCGCGTTCGTCCGATTGACTGTTAGCAATGGCAACGAAAGCGAAATTACTGAAGAGCAGTTCGCAGCGGCGACCGAATAAAAAATCGACCAGGCGATCGATTGCCGCAGGGCAGACACCTTCACCGCGCCGCAAAGAGAAAACGACGGCGCCGCGCTACGTTTACTATTTCGGCGACGGCTATGCCGATGGCACCGGCAAAATGAAACCGTTGCTCGGTGGCAAGGGCGCAAACCTCGCCGAAATGACTCGGATCAGTTTGCCAGTTCCACCGGGCTTCACCATCACGACGGAAGTCTGCACCTATTTCTACGAGCACGACCGCACCTATCCGCCAGAACTAAAGAAGGAGGTCGCGGCGGCGCTGGCGCGGGTTGAAAGATCCGTCGGAAAAAAACTTGGCGATAAACAGCGGCCGCTGCTCATCTCGGTGCGCTCCGGCGCGCGCGATTCGATGCCAGGGATGATGGACACGATCCTCAATCTCGGCATGAACGACGATGTCGTGGAGATCGTCGCTTCCAAAACCAGTAACGCGCGCTTTGCCTGGGATTCGTATCGCCGGTTTTTGCAAATGTATGGCGATGTGGTGATGGGTGTGCAAAAGCGCCCGGGCGAAGATCATGAGCCGTTCGAGAGCGTGATCGAGCACTTGAAAGACGAGCGCTACGGCAAACACGATTTTCCCGATGTAAAACTCAAGGTGGCTGATTTGAAGGAGCTCGTGCAGCGCTTCAAGTCCCTGATCCAGGAGCGCACCGGAAAATCGTTCCCGCAAAAGCCTAACGAACAACTCTGGGGCGCCATCGGCGCGGTGTTCGGCTCATGGATGAACGACCGCGCGATTGTTTACCGCCGCAAGTACGGCATCCCGCACGACTGGGGCACGGCGGTCAACGTGCAGACGATGGTTTTCGGCAATATGGGCGAGACGAGCGCGACCGGCGTCGCCTTCACCCGCGATCCGGCCAGCGGCGAAAAAGTTTTTTACGGCGAATATCTTATCAACGCCCAGGGCGAAGATGTCGTGGCCGGCGTGCGCACGCCGCATCCCATTGCGGATCTGGCCAAAGAAATGCCGGCCGCGCACAAGAAGCTCATGAAAGTGAGAAAAATCCTCGAGAGGCATTTCAAAGACATGCAGGACCTCGAGTTCACCGTCGAAGACAATCGGCTTTACATTTTACAGACCCGCAATGGCAAGCGCACGGGTCATGCCGCGGTCCGCATCGCCGTTGACATGGTCGGTGAAAAATTGATCAGCAGGGAAGACGCCGTGCGACGGATCCCAGCCGATTCGCTTGCGCACCTGCTCGCGCCCATCTTTGATCGACAATCGGCGACCCGGGCGAAGAAAATCGGAAGCGGCCTCGCCGCCGGGCCGGGTGCGGCCTGCGGCCACGTCGTGTTCAGCGCGGAAGAAGCGGTCGC
Source organism: Verrucomicrobiota bacterium (assembly GCA_003219225.1). Lineage (GTDB taxonomy): Bacteria > Verrucomicrobiota > Verrucomicrobiia > Chthoniobacterales > UBA10450 > AV17. The sequence goes on from QHPZ01000038.1 coordinate 13,528, forward strand.
ACGTTCGGAGAAAGGACAAAAAATCGTGCTCGCGCGGATCGAGACTTCGCCGGAGGACCTCCGCGGCATGATTGCGGCCGAGGGGATCCTCACGTCGCGGGGCGGCGTGTCCTCGCACGCGGCGCTGGTCGCCCGCCAGATGGGCAAAGTATGCGTGTGCGGCGCGACCGGAATCCAGATCGATTACCAGAAGCGCACTCTCAGCGCCAACGGCACAACTTTGCGACAAGGCGATTACATTTCCATCGATGGAACAGCAGGCGACGTTTTCGCCGGCGAAGTCGCGACCGCACCCTCCGAAATTGTGCAGGTGCTGATCGATCGGTCGCTCGACCCGAAGAAAAGTCTCACTTTTCGGGAATACGAAAAACTGATGAGCTGGGCCGACGAGTTCCGCACGCTCGGCGTGCGCACCAACGCGGATACGCCGGAGCAGGTGAAGAACGCGGTCGCGTTCGGCGCCGAAGGCATTGGTCTTTGCCGGACCGAGCACATGTTTTTTGAAGGCGACCGGATCGACGCAATGCGCGAGATGATTCTCGCCGGCACGCGCGATGAACGGGCGCGCGCACTGGCCAAGCTGCTGCCGTATCAACGCCAGGATTTCATCGGCATCTTCAGCGCGTTAAATGGCCTGCCGGCGACAACTGGCAAACAAGCTCGGTGTCCCCGTCGAACAAATCACCCGGCGCGTCCACGAGTTGCACGAGTTCAACCCGATGCTCGGTCATCGGGGTTGCCGGCTGGGGATCACTTTCCCGGAAATCTCCGAGATGCAAACGCGCGCCATTTTCGAGGCCGCCGCCGAAGTGCAAGCCAAAGGGATCAAAGTGCGCCCCGAGATCATGATTCCGCTGGTGGGTTTCCCGCGCGAGCTCAGACTCCAGATCAACATCGTGCGCCGCGTTGCGGATGAAGTCGCCGCCGAAAAGAAAACCAAGTTCAATTACCTCGTCGGGACGATGATCGAAGTGCCACGCGCGGCGCTCGTGACCGACGAGATCGCGCGCGACGCACAATTCTTCAGCTTCGGCACAAACGATCTGACCCAGACCACGCTCGGCATGAGCCGCGATGATTCGGGTAGTTTCCTCCCGGCCTATGCCGAGCTCGATATCGTCGAGACAAATCCATTTGCCTCGATCGACCAGAAGGGCGTCGGCAAATTGATGGAAATGACGCGCGACCTCGGGCGCAAAACCCGCCCTGACATCAAGCTCGGCATCTGCGGCGAGCACGGCGGCGAACCGAACAGCGTGAAATTCTGCCACCGACTCGGGCTGGATTACGTCAGCTGCAGCCCCTTCCGGATCCCTATCGCTCGCCTCGCCGCCGCCCAGGCCGCGCTCGCTAAATAGCAATTGTCGATCTTCCAGCGCCGCTGCGAGATTAAAAGAGCGTGTAGATAAATGGGGCGAGGGCCGAGCCTTCGGTCACGACGAGGATAATGCCGAGTAAAACGAGAATGATCACCACGGGCGCGAGCCACCATTTCTTTCGGACACGCAAGAAATCCCAGAACTCGCGCAGAATCGAAAGTTTGCCGGTCATGATTTAGAATTGATTGCGATATTCGGCCGGCGCGAACGGTTTTTCTCGCGGCAGCCAGTAGCTACTCGCCCCCGTTCGGAAACGCAGGTCGACTCCGGACCGACTAACGAGCCGTTGCAACAACCCGATCGGCGTCACAACCAGGAAAAACACGAGCGTGAGGATGACGCGGCTCATGACCCAACCGATCAGCAAACCAACCCCGGTCCAAATGGCATGAAGATGCTTAAGCGCATTCGGCACGAACACCGCCGCCAGGACGAGCAGCAGACCGAAAACTTGACCGCTTAAAGCGGTCAAGTTTTCAGAGCGGTGTCGGACGAGCAGCACCATGCCGAATAAGATCGAGACCGCGCCGACGATAAATCCAAAGCGGCGCAGCGCTTTCGGCGAACGATCCACCCGGGCCAATTCTTCTTTCAGCCAGCTCATTTGTTTTCGGCGGCGACAGTTCTTTTCAGCGCCTGCTTATCGATGAGAAAATTTCCGAGCACGAGAAAATCCATGTCCGTGCGTATGAAACACCGGAATGCTTCCTCGGGCGTGCAGACCGGCGGTTCGCCGCGCACATTGAAGGAGGTGTTGACGAGCACGGCGCAACCGGTCTGCGCTTCAAACGCGCGCAACAGCGCGTAAAAGCGCGAGTTCTCTTCCTCGCTCACCGTTTGGATGCGCGCGGAATAATCAACATGCGTCACGGCCGGAATGGTCGAGCGCGGCGTCTTCAATCGCTCCAGAAAACCGGCCGCGCCGTTTGCCGTCTCGCCGTCGAGACGCATTGTTCGCCCCGGCGAATCCGTCCTGCGGCGGATCGATCTTACCGGCGCGACCAGCAGCATGTATGGGCTGCTCTCCTCCAGCTCGAAGTAGTCGCTTACCCGCTCGCGCAAGACTGCCGGTGCGAAGGGGCGAAAACTTTCCCGAAACTTTATTTTCAAATTCAGTTTCTCCTGCATGTCGGGAACGCGCGGGTCGCCGAGGATCGAGCGGTTGCCGAGGGCCCGGGGTCCGAATTCCATTCGGCCCTGATACCAGCCGACGACTTTCCCCTCGGCCAGCAGCGCAGCGATGCGTGACGGCAGTTCGGCATCGCTTAATTCAACGGCTGGGATGTGTCTGCTCCGCACAAAA
>QHPZ01000038.1:16265-18575 GCA_003219225.1 Verrucomicrobiota bacterium
GCGCCGCCCGCATCGCCCGCCGCGGGTTGCACCCAGATTTTGTCGAACGGCCCTTCGCGCAGAATCCGACCGTTGCCGACGCAGTTGAGCGCGACACCGCCCGCGAGGCAGAGATTGCACAAACCAGTGAGCTCATGTGCGTGGCGGGCCATTCGCAACATGATCTCCTCGGTCACAGCTTGGAGCGAGCGCGCAAGGTTCATGTGCCGCTGCGTCAATTCCGATTCGGGCCGGCGCGGCCGTCCGCCGAAGCGCCGATCGAACTTGCGGTTCGTCATTCGCAGACCCGTGACGAAATCGAAGTAGTCGAGGTTAAGATGAAACGAACCGTCCGGCTTAAGATCGACAAGCTCATCGAGAATGAACTGTTCGAATTCTGGTTCGCCGTAGGGCGCCAGTCCCATCACTTTGTATTCGCCGGAGTTGACCCGGAACCCGAGATAATAAGTGAACGCCGAATAGAGCAGGCCGAGCGAATGTGGAAAATGCTGCTCGGCCAGCATCTCGACACGATTACCCGCGCCGCGGCCAATGCTGGTGGTGGTCCATTCACCGACGCCGTCAATTGTCAGAATCGCAGCCTCGTTAAACGGCGATGGAAAAAACGCGGACGCAGCGTGCGACTCATGATGCTCCGGGAACAGAATGTCGCCTTCGTAATCGAGCTCGTCGCGGATGATTTGTTTGATCCACATTTTGCGCTTGATCCAGAGCGGCATCGCTTTGAGAAACGAAGCCAGCCCGCGGGGCGCACAGGCGAGATAAGTCGAGAAGAGGCGTTCGCATTTCAGGAACGGTTTTTCGTAAAACGCGACAAGATCGACATCTCGCGGCGCGATCAGCCCGCCCAGCGCGATACAGGAGCGGATGGCGTTGATCGGGAACTCAGCGTCATGTTTCTTGCGGGTGAACCGTTCCTCCTGTGCCGCAGCAATGATTTTTTCATCGCGCACAAGGCACGCGGCGCTGTCGTGATAAAACGCGGAGATGCCGAGAATGTTCATCGACTGAGCTACTTCGCTTTGGCCGCTTCAAACGCCTGCCACGCCATCCACGCGCGTTCCCAGTTTTGTTTGGCCGCCCAGCATTCCGCTTCGAGCAAATGAAAATACGCCGGCGCACTCGCGCGCTCGCTGAAATGTCGCGCCGTGTTAAGGGCGTCATCGACGCGGCCGCGCTGGATTTGCGCCCGGTAAAGCGCGTAGCCGAGCGCGTAGTTATCCGGCGCGGACGCAAATCGATTTTGTAAATCGTCGAGCGAGGTGTCGGTGGTCACACGCGGGAGGGCGACCGACTCACCGTAGCGCTGCGTTAATTCGTAAGCGGCACGAAAATCTTTGCGCGCGGCATAATACTTCGCCAGACCAAGCCACGCGTACGGCATCCAGCTCGGATGCCGTTGCACTTCCTGCGCGAGCGAGTCGAGCACACCGCGCTCCGACCATAATGTAAAAAATGCAATTTTCTCCGGCTCGGTGAACGTTTTTAATTCCGGATCGTTCGCGAGGACCTGCTTGATCGCGCGCTGGAAATCTTCGCCCGAGACGCGGTTCAGATATGGCATCACCAAATCGTGCCGCGCCAGCCCAATCTCCTCCAGCATCCGACTCGCGGCGGGATTTTCATTCGCGGCGTTCGCCAGCACGATCGAAAAAATTTCCGCGCGGCGCGGGCCGGCCCTGCGCAACGCTTCACGCCACGCGCTCACCGCCAGGGTCGGCTGGGTCGGCAGCCAGGCGTTGCCTTCGGCCAGCGGAACCTCGAACCCGTTCGGCTCGAGAAAGCGCGCCCGTTGAAAATCCTCCAACGCGACCTCCCCTTGCTTGTCCGCGACTTCAGCGAGCGCACGCAAGAAATAAAGTTGCCAATCCAGCGGCGCCCAGGCGCGCGCGCGCGAGGTAAGCGAGACCGCCGCGCTGAAATCGCGTTCGCGATTGGCGGCGGCCGCGAGCTCCTTGGCGTTTGTCACCCCAACGGAGCCCGGCAGCAGCGTTTTAGTTCCGGCAGCGATGGCGCAGGCCAGGCCAAACACGCACAGCAAAGCGCCCATGATGCGAAATATCGCTGCGATCGCGCGGCTGGACGTTAGCGGCAGCGGGCGATAAAAGGCAAGACCGAGCAGAAACACCGCCGAATATGCTGTCCCGACACGATGCGCCGAAACATCGACAATCCCGTGCAACGCAAAAAGAACAAGGCCGATGAGCGCGGCGAGGCGAAAGCGCTGGTTCGTGCCTTCGCGTAACGGGAAGACGCGTCGAATCAGAAGCGCCGCGCCGGCGAGCGCGAGCACGACGGCCGGCCAACCCA
>QHPZ01000207.1:0-1210 GCA_003219225.1 Verrucomicrobiota bacterium
AATTTTCGCATGTGCTTCGGCCAGAGCCCATGGCACCGGCCATTGTTTGAGGACGTCTGGCGAAACCGTCCGTGCGAAATCGATCACGACCAGGCCCATTTGGTTCGTGTTCATCCACGAAAACAGCGCCGCGAGATCACCCGGCTTACTGGCCGCGTCTTTCTCCATCTCCGTCAGGTAGCGGATGTATTGCGGATCCGTGAGTCGTCGCAGCACATCGAGGTAAAGCAACCGGTCGGTGAAGAGCGCTTCTGGATAGCTTTGCAACTCACGGGCGAGGTCGCGCAATTCGATTGGGTCATGGCGTTGGGCCGCGCCATCGGCGAAGAGCGCGCGCGTCGCCGCGGCGCGTTGGGTAGGGGACAGGCGCAGCCTTTCCAGCAGGCGCAGACCCTCGTCGCGTTCCGGTTTGCCCGGCAGCTCGAGACAAGTCTGCGCGTACTCCAATTGATAGGCGTCGTTGTGTGGCGCCAGGCGCAGCGCTTCACCGAATTGCATCTTTGCTTGGTCCGGATTTTTGCGCGCCTTGGCCAGACGCGCGGCTGCGGCGTGAAACTCGGCCGTCCCTCTCGCCTCCTGCGCAATGTTCTGCAGACTCTTTTCCGCGGTGCGGATATCGCCAAACTGCAATGCGCAGTTCGACAGCGCGATCGCGTCGGCGGTCGAGCGCGGCTCCAATTCCACGACTTTGCGCCGCCAATCGAGCGCCACCCGGTCGTGCGCACGTTCGGCCAATTCGGCCATGATCCGCATCCCGCCGGTGCTGTTTGGATTCAATTGCAACGCGCGGCGCGCACTTAATGCCGCGGAGTTGAGCTTGCCGCTATTGAGAAAAGCGGTCGCACGCCTGACTTGCTGATGTTCCTCCCAACCTCGCCAGGCACGGCAACCGCCCCAGCCGAGCACGATCAGCAGCATGATTCCGCAGAGGATTCCCAGCGAAAGCTTAATAAACGTTTGCTGCGTTCTTTCGATCGGCTCGTCCAAAGTTTGCAAAATAAACGTGCGCTTTCAAAAAGCGAGCCCAGCCAATTCCGCGCCACCTCAGCGCGACCGGTTCGCAACCTGCTCGGATTCCGCTAGCCTATCGCGCGCGTGAAAGCGACTGCCACTCAGTTGGATTTCGTAAGATCGACATCGTCGCGCGCGAATGCCGTCCCGCTCGGCGTCGTCGCGGTTTTCGTTCTCGTGTTGATCGGCGAAGTGGTTA
>QHPZ01000207.1:1349-8546 GCA_003219225.1 Verrucomicrobiota bacterium
TCCGGTCCGGTTTGTCGCGCAGACCAACGCCGATTGGCGACTGCTCGATTGGGCGCTGGCGATCTCCGCCGTCACGATTGCGCTCGGCGTGGCGTTTCTCACCGGCGGTCTGCCATGGCTCCGCCATTTTGCCTTTCCGATTTGTTTCCTGCTCGTTGCCGTGCCCTGGCCGGTGCGTCTCGAGCAGATCGTGATTCAAAATCTGATGCGCGCGGTGAGCGCGATCAACGTGTCGCTCTTGAACGGCGCCGGGATCCCCGCGCTCCAGCGCGGTAACGTCATCGAGCTTGGCACCGGGTTAATCGGGATCGAAGAGGCCTGCAGCGGTGTCCGCTCGTTTCAGGCCACGTTGATGATCTCGCTTTTTCTCGGGGAGCTTTACTCTTTTAATGCTGCGCGCCGCGTTTTGCTCGTCGTGGCCGGGGCGCTCCTCGCCTTTGCTTGTAATCTGATTCGTACCGCCATTCTCGTATTCATCGGGGCGAAGCACGGCATCAGCGCGATCGCCGGCTGGCATGATCCCGCGGGCATCACCATCCTGGTGATTTGCTTGTTTGCGCTGTGGTTCCTCAGTCTAGGAATGCAGCGACCGGCTCCTTTGCGCGTGGCGGCACCAGTTCCCGACAAACAATCCGCGGCGGTTCATTTTTCGCTGCCGTTATTCGTCTCGCTTGCCGCGTGGATGCTTTTCGCGGAAATCGGCGTCCAGTTTTGGTCCCGGGCGCATCCTGCGCCGGTGGTAAACTCGCGCTGGGACGTGCAGTGGCCGACGGCGGAGAACGCCTACAGAGCGATGACCATTCCGGTCGAGACAAGAAATCTCCTTCGCTACCACGAAGGCAACGCCGGCACTTGGAGAGGAGACGACGGTCACCCGTGGCTGATGTATTTTTTCCGGTGGTTGCCGGGTCGCACGGCCGGACTCTCCGTCAAAATTCACCGGCCGGATATTTGTCTGCCCGCAACGGGAATGACTCTGACTCGCGACAACGGCGCGCGGCGCCTGCGCGTCAACGGCGTCGACCTGCATGTGCACGCGTATCGTTTTGAGGACCGCGGCGTTCCGCTGCATGTGTTGTACTGCTACGGCGATGTTCGTGCTGGTTCCGAAAGCGTCGGCAACGCCGAAGCGGAGGACTGGACCGCGCGCGGCCGGTTGCGCGCGGCGCTGAAAGGGCGTCCCGAAATCGGCGCTGTTCTGGAGTTGGTCGTGTGGGGTTATCAAGATGACGCCGATGCCGAGCAAGCGCTGCAACATCAATTGCAACAGCTCGTCCGCGTCGGCTGATATTTCTGAAAAATCGCAGCAAGAACCGGGTGGGAATCACGCGGATGTGCTAGCATGCTGCCGGCATGAATGACTACGAACGCATCGCCACAGTGATCCGTTACTTAGATCGACATCATGCAAACCAGCCGGACCTGAACGCGCTCGCACAGTGCGTCGGATTGAGTCCGTTTCATTTTCATCGGCTCTTTTCAAACTGGGCGGGCGTAACTCCGAAGGATTTTTTGCAATGTCTCACGCTCGAGCACGTCAAGACGCTGCTGCGCGAAGGCGACACCGTACTGGGCGCCGCACTGAACGCCGGACTTTCCGGGCCCGGGCGCCTGCACGATCTTTGCGTGACGCTGGAGGCCGCGTCCCCCGGCGAGATGAAGAGCGGCGGCGCCGGCTTGCAGATTGAATATGGCTTCGCCGAAACACCCTTCGGCGAAGCGCTCATCGCCGAGACCGCGCGCGGCCTTTGCCATCTTTCTTTCGTCAACGGCGAAGGACGTAACGACGCGCGCGAATTGCTCGCGACCGACTGGTCAAACGCGAAACTTCGGCGCACCGATGAGCGTGCCCGCGAGTTATCGCAAAAAATCTTCGCGCCTTCGGCGGCAAACAAGTCGCGTCCGCATTTGCGAGCGTTTGTGCGAGGGACACCGTTTCAGTTGCGCGTTTGGCGCGCGCTCTTGCGCGTCCCGGCCGGCGCCGCGGTCGGGGCAAATCCGCTAGCCTTCATCATTCCCTGCCATCGCGTGATTCGCGAGACGGGCGTGCTCGGCAATTATCGATGGGACCCGATTCGCAAACGGGCCATGCTCGGCTGGGAACGCGCCTCCTCATTCAATTCTGTCGATGCGGATCGAGTACACGCCGCCGCGTAACCACTAAGATCGACAATCTGCGGGCCGCGCATATCGTGCCGCGATGTTGGAGACACCGCGCGATCCTGCCGCCTCGCACTACGAACATCCGGCAACGGGACTGCGCCGCCGCGACCTCGATCCAGATCCGGTGAAGCAGTTCGCCAATTGGTTCACCGCCGCGATTGAGGCCGGTATTCGCGACGTGAACGCGATGTGCCTCGCCACGGCGGGCCGCGATGCAAAACCGTCAGTCCGAATTGTTCTGCTTAAAGGGTTCGATCACGATGGCTTCGTTTTTTTTAGCAATTACCAAAGCGAAAAGGGCCGGCAGCTCGAGACAAATCCGTACGCGGCCTGTGTGTTTTACTGGATCGAGCTCGACCGCCAAATCCGCCTGAGCGGCCCTGTCGAGAAAACTTCGCGCGAAGAATCCGAGCGCTATTTCCGTTCGCGGCCGCGCGGCAGCCAGCTCGGGGCCTGGGCATCGCGGCAAAGCGAAGTGCTCGATGCCCGCCGCATGCTCGACGCGCGCATGGCGGATGTGATTAAACCCGAGCTCTTCGAATTCTGGCAAGGCCGGCCGAATCGGTTGCACGACCGCTTCCGCTACACGCTGCAGCCGAATGGTTCCTGGCAAGTCGATCGCCTCGCGCCCTGAATTGAAAACTTCTTCTGACAAGGCTTGTCCTGAGCAGGGTCGAAGGATCGAGATCATCCGCGGCGATATCACCAAGCTGGATGTCGACGCGATTGTGAACGCGGCGAACACGACTCTGCTCGGCGGTGGCGGCGTGGACGGGGCAATTCATCGCGCCGCCGGACCCGAGTTGCTTGCCGAATGTCAAACGCTCGGCAGTTGCCGGCCGGGCGAAGCAAAAATTACCAGCGGCTACAATTTGCCGGCGCGCTTTGTCATTCACACTGTCGGCCCGGTTTGGAGCGGCGGAAACCGCTGCGAAGCCGAGATCCTGGCCAACTGCTACAAAAATTCGCTGCGGCTCGCGCTCGAGAAGGGGATCAGGTCAATCGCTTTTCCCGCGATCAGTTGCGGCGCTTATCGCTATCCCATTGCCGAGGCAGCCAGGATCGCGATGGAAACTACACGCGACTTTCTGGAGACCGAAGACAAGATCGACAAAGTGACCTTCGTCCTTACCGGCGACGAGATTTTCGAAGCTTACCATCGGTTGCTCTAGCCACGGCCCTGTGGGCCATCTTTTGCCGCCACTACAGAATCTCCGAGCCGCCAAACGCAACTCGGCCCCGAGTTGCGAATTAAATTTGTATGATCAATCCAGACGACAATTTTCCGGAGAACGAACCCGTCGACGCTTCGCTGCCGATCGACGAGGAGCAAATTGAAACCGGCGCACAGCGCGCCGCGCGCCGCACCGCGCGCAAGATTTCTACTGCCGCCGGCGAGACTTGGGCGCAAACGAAACAACGCGCCGGCAACGCGCGCGAGCGCACGGAATTGTTTCTGCGCGAAAATCCCGTGCCGACGGTCCTCGGCGCGCTCGTCGTGGGACTTGCGATCGGTCTCGCCATTCGCTACGCGTCGCGCGAGGAAGAGAAGGAGGTCGAGCTCAAAACACCGCTGGGAAACGTCTCCTGGGGCTTTCTTTCCCTGCCTTTCCTTTGGCCGCTCTTCAAATCGGTGAAGCAAAAATACGAAGACTCCGCGGAAACGGTGAAGGAAGGCGTCGATCGCGTTCGCAACATCAACGTTCACCGCTACACCAAGCCAATCCGGAAACGCTGGAGAAGCTGGACCCGCTGAAACTGTAGTGGCCGCCGTCTCGGCGGCAAGGTGGATCGCGCTTGGAGATCGCGATCCACCTTGAAGGCGCCATTCTCATCGCGGAAGATGTCGATCTTCCGATGGCGCGATCGAATCCATCCGAACAGCTAGGCTGGCAGCGCAACCCCGTTTTCGAATTCTTTGCCTCGCTTAAATTGGCGGTCGTATTGCTCGGCGTTCTGATCGTCGCCGCGATTGCCGGCACGATCTGGGAATCGAGCTTCGACGCGAAAGTCGCACGCGCCTATGTCTACGGCGCGCCCTGGTTCAACTTCTGGCTTGTTTTGCTTGTCGTAAATCTTGCGGCCTCGGCGTTATCGCGCTGGCCGTGGAAAAAATATCACCTCGCGTTCCTCATCACTCATCTCGGCATCATCACTCTCCTCGCGGGGTCGCTGATCGGCCGCGTTTTTGGAACCGAAGGGACAATCACTCTGTTTAAAGGCGAACCGCCGACCAATCGTTTGCTCGTCAACGAACGCCAGCTGCGCGTCCACGATGTCGATGGAATCATCAAAGGTTACGCCGCCGAATTCTTGCATCATCCACCGAATCCGCAGCACCCGCGCGATCTCGGCACGCTCGCCAGCGGCGCGCGCTTGCAGATCGTCGAATACGCAGCCGCCGTTGCAGCGAACCTAAATCCCAAGCCGCTCGCCGAGGGCGGCGCGCCCGCCGTTCATTTCATCATCTCGACTGCGATGATGAACCAGCGTTTGGAAAACTGGCTCCTCGCCGACGATCCCGAGCACGGAAAATTTTCCATGGGCCTGGCGAACATCGAGCTTAAGCACGGCACGGCGGAGTTAGGTAGGGACGGCGCGCCGCGCCGTCCGTCGAGCACGAGTAAGAACGAAGAAATCGATCTCGAAGAATCCATCTTCGCCTTTAGCAAAGCGCCTGACGAACAAATCGGCCACGTCCGCAAAGGCGGCAGCACCGGCGCGAAAATTCGTCTCGAGCCGCCCGAACACGGAAGCAAAGGGCGGGTCCTGGTTTCGTTGGGCGAAAACGAGACGAGCTTCGACGTGGCGGAAAACTTGGGCCGTGAAGTGAAGATCGACAATTTGCCATTCACCTTGAAAATCGAGGACTACTGGCCCGATTTCCGGATCGAAAACGGCAAACCGCGTTCCGTTACTGATCAAGCAAACAATCCCGCCGTGCTCGTCACGATCTCGGGCAAAGCCGTTCCGGCTTCTGCGCCGACAACAGAAAACCCGCACGGCGAAATGCCAACCACGAGCGGCCCGGCGGCGATGCCACCAACTGGCGCGGAAACACCGAACCGGCTCACCTTATTCGTCGCCGATGATGGCGCGATCACCTACCAGCTTGCTTCGCGCAAAGCCGGCAAATCGAGCGGCAAGATCGACATCAATCCCGCGACTGCGGGACTCCCGACCGGCTGGGCCGATTGGCAACTAAAGATCGACAAAGTGCTGCCGCATGCCGAAGCCCAGACAGATTTCACGCCGGTCAATGCCGAGAACATTCCGTCCGCAGCCGATTTACCGGATGGCTTGCGCGTTCGGTTGGAACAGAACGGCCGAACAATCGAGCAGTGGGTTGCGGCGGGATGGCAGGTAACTATCCCAACCACACCGAACCCGACGATGATCGCGTACGGCTGGAAAATTGTTCCGCTGCCGATCGGACTCGAGCTGCTCGATTTCGAAGTGAAACGAAATGAGGGCAGCGATACGCCTGCGTCATTCAAAAGCACATTGCGCGTAACGAGCGCCGAGGGCGCGAGCGCAACCGGCTCATGCTGGATGAATCATCCGTTCAGTTTTCCGGGGAGCGCGTTGCACACCTGGACCGGTCAGACCTACAAAATCTCACAAGCGTCCTGGAATCCGGAAAACCTCGATCAAAGCACCGTCCAAATTTTGCGCGATCCCGGCTGGCTCCTGAAATGGATCGGCTCGCTCCTCGTCGTGATCGGCGTGTTCATGATGTTTTATCTCCAGCCCTACCGCAAACAAACCGAAGGCGAACCAATTCTGCCGATTGCGAAAGTGGAAGAGCAAACGCGCGAAACATCATTGGTGTCCGCGGAGCGGTAACTTCTGGTGGGGCGACGCTCTGCGGAGCCGTCGAATGCTTCAGATTTTCTTCGGTTCGACAGAGTCTTGTCCTACCGGCGGTTTCTCTGCACCGTCTTTCTCGAGCGCAACGTTCAACACTTCGTCGACGTTTTCGACGGGGACGAATTTCAGTTTTTGTTTCGCTTCTTCGGGAACATCGACAAGGTCTTTTTCGTTGAGCTTGGGAATGATGACGGTGGAAATGCCGGCGCGCATCGCGGCCAAGCTTTTTTCTTTTAACCCGCCGATCGGCAGGACGAGTCCGCGCAACGTGATTTCGCCGGTCATGGCAACGTCGGGACGCACAGGCGTGTTGCTGAAAAGCGAGGCGAGCGCGGTAAACATGGCGATGCCGGCGGAGGGGCCGTCTTTCGGCACCGCGCCGGCGGGGACATGCACGTGCACGTCGATGTCGCGAAAATCCTGCGGCTTGGCGCCGAGCTCGCCGTCGCGGCTGCGCACCAGACTGAACGCGGCTTGCACCGATTCTTTCATCACTTCACCAATATGACCGGTGAGGGTGACGTTGCCCTTGCCGGGATAACGCGTCGCTTCGATGTGCAAAACTTCGCCGCCGGCCGGGGTGTAAGCGAGACCCGTCACCACGCCCGGTTTGCTCGTTTTTAATTTTGTTTCGCGCACGTACTTGGCCGGCCCAAGCATCTGCGCGACCAGCTCGGGCGTGACGGTGACGTGCTCGGTTTTTCCACGCGCAACTTGCGAAGCGATGCCGCGGCAAACGGACGCAATTTGCCGCTCCAGTTCGCGCACGCCGGCTTCGTGGGTGTAATCGTTGATAATTCGACGGAACGCTTCTTCCTGCCACTCGCATTGCTCGGGTTTGAGTCCGTTCTCTTCCAGCTGCCGCCGGATGAGATACCGTTTCGCGATCTCGAGTTTCTCGCGCTCGGTGTATCCTGGGAGTGAGATGACTTCAATCCGGTCGCGCAACGGCTCGGGCACGCCATCCATGTAATTCGCAGTGCCGATGAAAATTACCTGTGAGAGATCGAACGGCACGTCGAGATAGCGATCGACAAAGGTGTTGTTCTGGCGCGGGTCGAGCACTTCGAGCAGCGCGCTCGCCGGGTCGCCGCGGAAATCCGCTCCGATCTTGTCGATCTCATCGAGCATGAACACCGGGTTGCGCGTTCCCGCGCGGCGAAG
>QHPZ01000039.1 GCA_003219225.1 Verrucomicrobiota bacterium
CGACCGGCGCGATTTACACGCTGGCCGCTTCGACCGCGTCAATGCCCATTGTCGGCCAATGGCACACGTTTGAAATCGAAGCAGTCGGCCCGAAGATCACCGTCCGTCTCAATGGCCAGGAAGTGAGCAAGCTCACGAATGGCACGCGGCGGGCGAAGGGATTCATCGGGCTGCAGAATCACCATGGCGGCTCGAAAGTGCAATTTACCCGGTTGCGCCTAAAACACCTTCCATAAGAATAGAGAATTCTTGTGACGCTGTTCGAAGATTTCAGGTAAGGAGCCAAGTGAAACGTTTGGCTCTCGTTATCGTCATCGCAGCAATCGGCAATTATCTCACCGCCGCTGAATCCGGTGACGCGCCGCTTCAATTGAAGCAGACAATCGCGCTGCCCGGGGTGGAAGGACGGATTGATCACCTTGATCTTGACGCCGCGAACGAAAGATTGTTCGTCTGCGCGCTCGGTAACAATACCGCCGAAGTGCTCGACTTGCGCAAAGGCGAGCGCGTCCACACGATCAGCGGTCTCGGATCACCACAGGGTCTCGTTTATATTTCCGAACTGAATCGCCTGTTCATCGCGAACGATAAAGGCGGCGTTTGCCGGATCTACGACGCAAAAACATTCCAGGCAGTCGGAGAACTAGATCTTAAAGACGATGCCGACAATGTTCGTTACGACGATTCATCGAAGCGAATTTACGTCGGATTTGGCAACGGCGGTATCGCGATCGTCAACGCGCCAGATGGAAAAGAGGTCGGTTCAATCAAACTTTCGGCGCATCCCGAAGCGTTCGAACTGGAAAAAAGGGGCAAGCGAATTTTCGTAAACGTTCCCAATTCCCGCCACGTAGCAGTAATCGATCGCGATAAGAGGGAAGTCGTCACGACTTGGAAAACAGATCTAGCCTTCGCAAATTTTCCAATGGCACTCGATGAAGCGAATCATCGATTGTTTATCGGGTGCCGTCTTCCAGCAAAGCTTGTCGTGCTTAACACAGAATCGGGCGACGTAGTCGCGATGCCAAGATCGACATCTCCGGCGATACCGATGACGTTTTCTACGACAGCAAGCGCCACCGCATCTACGCCATCTGTGGCGCGGGAAAGATCGACACCATCGAACAAACCGACACAAACAACTACAAAGCTGCTACCAAAATCGACACGGCGGACGGCGCGCGCACCGGACTTTTTGTGTCGGAGCGCGACACCTTGTTCGTAGCTGTTCCTCATCGCGGGTCGCAAAAGGCCGAGATCCGCGCTTATCGTGTCGAATAATTTTGTAATTTGTCGTATGAACCGTGCATTGAAATTTGCCAAAGTTGGCGCAATCGGATCCATCCAAATCGTTTTGGCCTCGAGTGCAGTGATGAAAGCGCGCGCCGCCGACTCGAATTACGAACTCAAACCAATCTCGCTTCCGGGCGCGACCGGCGCGGTCGCGCTTGATTATTTCGCCTACGACCGTGCGACTGGAAAATTATGGGTGCCGGCGAGCAATACTGGCAGCCTCGATGTCATCGATGAAAAAACGGATGCGGTAACGCAGGTCACCGGATTTAAAACCGGCGAGATCGAACGACGCGGACGCAAAGTCACGCTCGGTCCAACGGCAGCCAGTATCGGCGACGGCGTTGTTTACATCGGCAATCGCGGCGACGCGACGCTCTGCGTAATCGACGCGAAAACTCTTGCATGCGGGGAATGTGTACCGCTTTCAACCGATCACAGCGTCACGCCGGACGGTGTGCTTTACGTGGCCGCAACTAAAGAAGTTTGGATCACAACGCGACCTGTTTCGAGCAGCAATGCTGAGGCGGCTAAGGTTCTGCAAGTTTTCGACGCTTCAGATCCGCGGCATTTGAAATGGAAAACGAAAATTCCGCTGGATGGTTTAGCGGAAGGCTATGCGGTTGATAACGGCCGCGGCCTTTTTTATACCAACGTCGAGGGACCCAGCTCGACCATCGCGATTGATGTGCGCACGAAGAAAATCGTTGCGAAATGGAACCCCGGCAGCGCGGAGGTTGGCGGCCTGACCCTGGACTCTTCCCGAAGATTTCTTTTCGTAGCTTGCGGCGATCACGTCGTGAATCTCGACGCCGGCCACGATGGAAAAATTCTCGATTCAATTCAAACGGGCACCGGCCTGGATAACATCGACTATTCAGCGGAGAAAAAGATTCTATACGCTGCTGCTTCGCAAGCCGCGACGTTGACGATTGCTGAAGTTGGGGACGACGGAAAATTCCACCTTAAGGCGACGGTGCCGGCAAAGGCGAAGCGGCCTATCTGATCGATCCGGCGGAAGGCCGAATCCTGAAGCTAATACCCAAATAACTCGGCGCAGTTCTTTTCAGGCGCGTCACTGCCTCGTGGCCTTCGGTTCGAAAATCGCGAGCAATGCGGGAAGCACGATTAACACGAGCGGCAAAGAGAAAATCAGTCCCGAAATAATCGCGATGGCCAGGGGTTGTTGCATCGCTGCGCCGTGACCGATTCCCAGTGCCAGCGGGAGCAAAGCAAGAATGGCAGCGAAGGTGGTCATTAGAATCGCGCGCATCCGATTAAGTCCTGCGAGGATCAAGCGGTCCTCGCTGGCGGGCAGTGAACGAAACTCCGAGTAATAAAAAATCGCGATCTCGGTAACGATTCCCACAATCATGGTCATCCCCATGCGTGACGTGATGTTGAATTCGGTGCCGGTGACCCAGAGGCCGACGAAAACTCCGGCGACCGAAAATAACGGGACGAGCAACATCGCAAAGGCGACGCGGAAACTTTCGTAAAGAAAAAGCAGAAGCAGAAAAACAAGAATGATGGCCGCAATCAAAATGATGGTAAGACCGCGGAAGGCAATCTGCTGTTGTTCGTAAAGTCCGCCGAAAGTGTAAAGCACGTTGTTCGGAATCACGCGCGAGCTCGCGAGTTTTTGTTTCACTTCGCGAACAGTCGATCCGAGATCGCGGCCGCTGATGCGCGCGGTCACTGCAACCATCCGTTTGAGATCGTCACGCATAATTTCGGGCTGGCCGCTCAACGGAATGAGCGTGGCGACACGTTTCAGCGGAAACAAGTGACCATCGGGCGCGCGCAAGAGGAGATTGTCGATGTTGCGCATGGTTTCGCGGGCATCGCGCGGAATCCAAACGCGCACGCCGATTAGTTTTGGTCCCTGTTGAACGTGCGTGGTCACGTTGCCGGTCAAAAAATCGTTGAGCGCTTTGGTGACCGCCTCCGGATCCATGCCTTCGAGCGCGACCTTGACCCGGTCCACCTGGATGTTGAGCGCATCGCCTGCTGGAACGATCCCGTCTTTTACTTCGACCACGCCGCGAACCTTCGAAATCGTGTCAGCCACTTTCGGCGGCAACGTGCGCAGAAGTTCTTCGTCGTCGGAATAGAGTTTGATCTCGATCGGTTGCGGCACGCTGGTCAGGTCGCCGATCAAGTCCTCCATCAGCTGCAAAAGTTCGACTTGAAGACCGGGAATATGTTTCTCGATTTCATCACGGACATCGTTCATGACTTCTTCAATCCCGCGACGCGGAAACGGTTTTAAACGAACAAAGAAATCGCCGATGTTCGCTTCAGTGATGCCGCCGCCGAGCTGCAGTCCGGTTCGACGCGAGTAGGTCTGGACTTCGGGAGTTTCCTGTAAAACTGATTCGACCTGGCGCAACAGCCGATCAGTCTCGGCCAGTGAAGTGCCGGGCGGTGAAATGTAATCGAGAATGAAACCGCCCTCGTCCATTACCGGCATGAAACCGGACTCAACATTTTGGAATGCGATGAAGCCCAGCAATAGTAGTGGGACCAAAAAGACGATGACGAACCGCGGCTGGCTAAGAAGTCGCGGCATTCTCTCGCGATAAATCTCGTGCACGCGACGGGTGAAAGATCCGCCCTCCTCGATATGGGCGTCTCTTTTTTTTAGAAAGGCCGCGCACAATATCGGCACTGCGAGCCAGGCCACGATAAACGAAATGATGAGACTCACTGCCATTGTTAGGGAAAGGGCCTTGAAAAAAGCGCCCGCAACCCCGCTGAGAAACGCCAGCGGTGTGAAAATAATGATTGTGGCCGCAGAGGAACCTGCCAATGGATTTGTGAATTCGCGGGCGGCATCGAGCACTCTCGATTGCGGATCGCCTTCACGCGCGCCTCGCACACGACGCACGATGTGCTCGACCATGACAATTCCATCATCAATGACGAGGCCGACCGCCGCTGCCATTCCGCCCAGCGTCATGATGTTGAAACTCATTTTCAGGACGTAGAGAAGGACGATCGTGGCGGCGAGCACCGCTGGTACCGTCAGAATTGCAATCAACATTACCTTCCAGTCACGCAGGAAAATCAGCAGAACAATCGCGGCCAGAACCATTCCGATCAGGATTGCATCGCGCGTGCTGTGTTCGGATGCGACGATCAGATCGCTCTGGTCGTACCAGTCGGCGATCTTCACGCCCTCGGGAATTTGTTTCTTAATTTCGCGTAACTTGTCTCTGATGCCGTGCGCGATCTCTACCGTGTTCCCCGACGGCTGCTGATAGACCTGGAAAAGAACGGCGTCGTGACCGTCGGCGGTGACACGAACCCACTGCGGTTCGGTTGAGTGTTCAATCGTGGCGACGTCATCGAGTAAGACCACACCGTCGGGCGTCGAGCGCAACACCGTGTGTTCGATTTCGTCGAACTTTTTGAAACGTGTGTCCGAAACGACGAGATAAAGTTTGTCGTACTGCTCCAGCCGCCCGACCGCGACCAAAACATTCGAGGCTGACAGTGCGCTGGCGATTTCAGCCAGCGTCATCTTAAAGGATTGCAACTTATCAGGATCGACCGTAACGCGATACTCTTCGACGCGACCGCCTTGAACGCCGACTCGCGCAACTCCCGAGACCGTGGAAAGGGCGGGACGCAGACTGTAAAGAGCGAGATCGCGCAGCTCGACCAATGAATGTGAATCAGAAGTCAGGCTGTATGCGATGACCGGAAACACGGTCGGATCCATGCGTTCGACTTCAAACGAACTGCCTGGCGGGAGGCTCGGGAGAATTTTGTTCACCTGCGACTGGCATTGGAGCATGGCCGAGATCATGTCCTCGCCCCAATTGAAGTTCACCGAGATCTCGGACGTGCCGCGACTGGTTGTCGATCTTAAGTTGCGCACGCCGGGAATCGCGCGCACCGCTTCCTCGACCGGCGTCGTAACTTCAACCGTCATCTGCTCGGCCGGTCGATCGCCGGCATCGAGCGTGATGCGCACGCGCGGGAAGCTCACCTGCGGAAAAAGTGAGACTGGTAGTGAAAAGCTAGCGACTGCGCCCGCAAGCGCGAGCGCACCAAGCAGAAACAAAATAGAACGCGCATGGCTGTGCGCCCACGCGGCGAAGCTCATTTCTTAATCTGGACGGCCATGCCATCTTCGAGCTCATAATTTCCAACCGTCACGGCCTGGTCGCCTTCATGCAGGTCGTCCGCGAGCACTTGGATTTCTTTTGGATTTTCCGCACCGATCTTCACCGTGTGCTTAGTGGCATGATTCTTCGCCACGGTGAAGACCTCAAACTCGCGCGATTCGTTAGGCAAAACGGCCGATCGCGGTACGACCAACGCATCTTTCTCGGTCCGCTGAATCTCGCCGCGCACGTAGCCATCCAGCAATAGCTTTGTTCCCTTGGGCAACGCGACGTAAACATCGACAAGTCGCGTCGTCGGATCGATCCGGCGCGTGACCAGACGGATAGAGCCATCCACTTTCGCTGCGGTGGGATCGTTCACCGGCACAATGGTAATGGGCTCACGCTCTTGCGCGGCCGAAAGATCTTCCGCTTCCACGCCGAGCTTCACTTCAATTTCGTTCTCGGCAACGATTTCAACCAGCGGACCGCCGGGCGGAACAATCTGGCCGTCTTGGGCGTCGACTTTGGCAATCACGCCCGACATGTCGGAGTGAATGCGGTTGTCACCTCCCGCGCCGGCGCGTTGAAGAGCGGTGAGCTGCGCCTCCGCGTCCCGCGCCGTTTTTTCCGCTGCACTCAAGTCCTGATTTGTCGCGAGCTTCAAATTGAAACGCTCCTGTGTCTGCTTGAATTCCTTCCGCGCGGCTTCGGCCGCGTTCTTGGCTTGTTGGAATTGCACTTGCGCCCCGGGGCTCAGTTCAATCTCGATCAGTGGATCGTTTTCTTGCACGAATTGGCCGGGCGCGACCAGGATGTGCCGCACGCGCGTTTCGAAAGCGATTGATACGGAATGCGTCTTTCCCGGCTGCGCGACCACGCTGCCGTAAACAACCACTGTTTCGGTGATGGTTTTTCGTTCCACTTTCGCGACCTGCACTTGCGGAACCGGGCCCGCCTTTTTTTCCTCTTTTCCGACCCCGAATCGCTGCGCGACCCAGACCAGCCCGCCGGCGATCAAGACGACGGCGATCGCGCCGATGATGATGCGTTTCCTACTCATCTGGACTGTAATACGCCATTCATTGGGAGATAACGGCCAGACGCGATCTCCAGCGCAGTGTGCGCCTCGAGCAATTGCTCCTGAAGTTTGATCAGCTGAATTCGTTTTTGCAGCAAATTGCTGCGCGCAGTGTAGTAACTAAGCACGTCAGCATTACGCTGCTCGATCGCGGCTTGGGCGGACTCAACCAGCTTTTCCAGGAGCGGCAATGCTTCCTCCGCGGCAGCAATTTGTCGATCTAACGAACGAATGTCCGAAATCGCAGTCGCAATATCGGAACGCGCCTCG
>QHPZ01000208.1 GCA_003219225.1 Verrucomicrobiota bacterium
TCAACCGCGGACTCGATGTCACGCAAGGCGCCCTCACGCAGTTGTTCGAGCGGGTGAGTCATGGCGAAAGTTACAATGTTACAAAGGTTACATCGTTACAAAGGACAAGTGTCCGCCGTTGTAACTTTGTAACCCTTTTAACTTTTGTAACGGTGTTGCTACGCCGCCTTCTGCTGCTTCGCTTTATCGTCCAGCGCGGCTTTCGCTTGATCGACAATCGACTTGAACGCGCTCTCGTCAGTAACAGCGAGATCGGCGAGGACCTTGCGATCGAGATCGATGCCGGCGGCTTTTAATCCTTCGGCGAACCGGCTGTAAGTCATGCCGTTAGCGCGAGCGGCGGCGTTGAGGCGCTGGAACCAGAGATAACGAAAAGTGCGTTTGCGCGTCTTGCGATCGCGGTAGGCCCAATATTGCGCTTTCATCCGCGCATCCTTGGCGTAACGAAAAAGTTTTGAGCGGCGGCCGCGATATCCTTTGGCTGCTTTGATGACGCGTTTGCGTCGTGCCCGACTGGCGGCGGCGTTGGTGGCTCTTGGCATGAGGGCACGAAAGCTAGATGTGGAAACGAAAATGACAACCGGTTTCTAGATGACGAATGACGAATGACGAATGAAGCCCGAATGACCAAATGCCGAATCCATGCGCCAAGCTTTTCGTCATTCGGATTTCGTCATTTCTTCGACATTCGACGTTCGTGCTTCGTCATTCTTCGTTCTCCAAACCAGCCACATCACGAAACCCACCACCGCTCCGCCCAGATGCGCAAACGCAGAGACCGAGCTGATTCCCGCCTTCTGTTCCCATGCGCCGATGAGCTGAAACAAGATCCAGAGGACGAGCGCGAACCAGGCGGGGAAGCGAATCCATCGAAGCCAGATAAGACCCCAGCGCATGAGAAACCCGAGTCGCACTCGCGGAAACTCGAGAGCGTAAAAGACAATGACGCCGGCGATGCCGCCGCTCGCACCGACGCAGGGTGTTTGCGATTGCGGATCAGCCGCGATATGCGCGAGATCGCCGACAAATGCGGCCACGGCAATGAGCCCGAGATAGCGAAACCGCCCCAGGAAATCTTCCACGTTGTCGCCGAACACGAGCAGAAAATAGGTGTAGCCAATCAGATGAATCAGTCCGGCGTGCAGAAAAAACGAAGTGGCGAAAGTGAGGCCATGGAGTCGCGTCTCTTGCGCGGGAATTAAGCTAAACTGTTCAACGATCTCGCCCAGGTGCGGCAGCCCAAAGAGACTCGCTGCCACCATCGCCGCCGCCAGCAACCATGTGATCCACGGCTGGCGTTCTTGCGCCGGGGCATCGTATTCCACTGGCATGCCGAAAAAGCCGGCGATGTATTTCCACCATTCATCTGGCGGTTCGCTGTCGAAATCGCTGCCGCGCGCTTCGTCGGCGATGCGTTTAATTTCTTCCATCGCGAGTAACTCGCGCGCTTTTTGCGGGAGCTCCGGTTCCGCTGGTGGCATCGGGCGCGGCTTGAGGGCGTCGGCCTCGCCGGCATCGAACCAGACAAAGTGACAATGCTGGCAAACATCGACATCGACTGGGGCGTTGGTGGAAAGCGTGACCGCGAGCATTGGTTTGCGGCATTCCGGGCAGGGCCGGCCGCGCGTGCCTTCGCCGCGCAGCGCGTGCAGCCAGAGCGGATTAATGCACTCGGGCGTAAACGTCCGGCGCAGCAGTTCGATCGTGACCGCGCGACCGCCACATGTTTCGCAGCTCCAAAAAAATCCGTGCGCGGTGCGCGTTTCTTTCAGCGGGAGCTGACAGCTTGGGCAGAGGAAGTTTGACTGATCAGGCATCGGACAAAGCACCAAATCCCAAACCCCAATACCCAAAGAAATCCCAAGCTCCAATATCCAAAGCGACGCGAGGGCAATCCAGTTGGGTTATCGCAGCTTCATTGGTACTTGGAGCTTGATGATTGGAGCTTAATAATTCGGACATGCACCGCGTCGCCCGCCATCGATTGTCGATCTTGGGGGGAATCTGCGCGTTGTGCGTCGGGCTCGTCCTGGTTGCGCTGCAGCTTCCGTTCTTGTCCGGCCTCTGGCGTGCCGAACAAAGCTTTCAGGATTTGCTGGAGCGCGACGGGCGCAAAACCCGCACCCATTCCGAATTTGTGTTTCTCGGGATCGACCAAAGCACGCTGCAATTGCCGCCGTTTACCCGGGACGAGCTCGCGAACAATCGCGCGTTTCAATTGATGACCGAGCGGCCGTTTCCGTGGTCGCGCGAAGTGTGGGCATTGCTCCTCGATCGGTTGTTGGGCGCGGGCGCGCGGCTCGTCATGTTCGACATGATCTTCGACAAGCCGAATGATGGCGACGAAGCGTTGCGCGCGGCGCTCGATCGTTACCGCGGTAAAGTTGTCATCGGTGCCAACTTCGATTTGTCGGGAGTTCAGGAGAGCGGCGGCGAAGTGATCAACGTTACGCCGAACACATCGCTCATCCCTTTTCCACAGATGGAGGATGACCGCGTCGGGTACGCCGTTTTCTTTCCCGATCCTTTCGATCAACAAATCAGGTCAGTTCGCTACACCATGCCGGAGTCGGTTTTGCAGCTACCAAGGCCGGGTGAGAAACCGTACGAATCGCTCGCGGCGCGCGCTCTCGAAAAACTCGGGGCCGGTCGGGATGTGCCGCGCGATATGAAAGCGCGTTTCATCCGCTTTAGCGCGCGGGACGCATTTCGCCCACGTCCGCTCTACGAAATTTTCGATCCGAAATTGTGGCATTCCAATTACGCCGACGGCGCGTTTTTCAAGGATTCGGTCGTGATTGTCGGTTCGTCAGCGCAGATCACACACGACGTGTTTCCGACGCCGCTGGGGCCGGACACGCCCGGGGCGGCGTTGCACCTGCACGCAATTGCTGCGGCTATGGAGCATCAATTTTTGCGGGCAGCGCCGGCGGGAGCTGGTTACGCCCTGATTTGTGGCGCGGGCGCGCTCGCGTGGGCTTTGGTGGGCTTCCCACGACGACCGCTGATTTGTCTGGTTGCGTTGCTCGCCCTGGCGGCGGCGTATCTTGGAGTGGCGCGGCTGTTCTACGACTGGGCTGGCCTGTTCATCCTGGCTATTCCGACAGTCGCTGTGTTTCTACTCGGCGGCTTGTTCTCGCTTGGTTTTGATTTTGCGCTGGAGCGGATCGAGCGAATGCGCACGCGACACACGCTGGAACGCTACGTCTCTCGGAATCTGGTGAACGAGATTTTGGAGAACCCGGCTATGTTTTCCAACACGCTGCGCGGTGTCCGCCGGGATGTGGTCATTCTTTTCTCCGACATCGCGGACTTTACAACGATCAGCGAAAAGACCGAACCGGAGTTGCTGGTTCGGCAATTGAACGAATACCTGAGCGCGATGACGTCGGTTGTGTTCGAGCATGGCGGCACGCTGGACAAGTTCATCGGCGATTCGGTCATGGCGGTCTGGGGAAACGTGAACAGTCGCGGCGCGACTGAAGACGCGCGATCGGCGGCGCGAGCGGCGCTCGCGATGCGCAAATCACTGCGCGCGCTCAACGAACATTGGCGCGCGCGCGGGGTGCAAGAATTCAAAAGCGGCATCGGCCTGAATCATGGCGAAGTTGTGGTCGGCAACATCGGTTCGGAGCAAAAGATGGATTTCACCGTCATTGGCGACGCCGTAAATCTCGCCTCGCGCATCGAAGCGCTGACCCGGATTTATCCGGCCGATATTTTGGTCGGCCCGAACGTCTACGATCTGCTGCGAGCGGATTTTTATTTGCGGAGTGTTGGGCTCGCGCAGGTGAAAGGGAAAATGAAGCCGGTCGAAATCTTCGCCCTGATCGGCGGGCGCCACGATGGAGATGTCGGTCCTGAATTTGTGCGCTGGCTACAGTTGTACGAGGAGGGCCTCCAGAGATTTCGCGAGCGCGAATTCGGGAAGGCGCAGGCACTGTTCGCGCGGTTTCTCGAATTTTATCCGGATGATGAGCTGACGAAACTCTACGTCGCGCGCATTCTGGAGTACGAGCAGTACCCGCCGAATGCAGCGTGGAACGCGGTTGAGGTGTTTGCGAAAAAGTAACTCTTGTCATGTCGAGCGAAGTCGAGACATCTCTAACTATCGAGCCCTGCAAATTATGAGAGATTCCTCGACTCCGCTCGGAATGACAGAGCGCGGGTTCCGCGTGACCGGATCGGATGAGAAAGTTTACCCGCCGATCTCGGCGTTTCTTCAAAGCAAGGGTATTGCGCTAAAGGAAGGTTTTCGGGCGGAGAACATCCCGGACGATGTCGATGTTGTCGTGATCGGCAACGCGATGAAGCGCGGCAACCCGGAAGTGGAAGCGGTGCTCAACCGCAAGCTCTTCTATCTCTCGCTGCCAGAGGTATTGAAAAATTATTTCCTGCGCGGCCGCCACAATCTCGTCGTCACCGGAACGC
Source organism: Verrucomicrobiota bacterium (assembly GCA_003219225.1). Lineage (GTDB taxonomy): Bacteria > Verrucomicrobiota > Verrucomicrobiia > Chthoniobacterales > UBA10450 > AV17. Next base: position 4,432 of record QHPZ01000208.1, read on the forward strand.
ACGGGAAAACGACCACGACCGCGCTGCTCACCTGGATCATGGAAAAAGCCGGGCGCAAACCAGGTTATCTCATCGGTGGCATCCCTAAAAATCTCGGGCAGGGCGCGCGCCTCAACGATTCGAAGTATTTTGTGATCGAAGGCGACGAATACGACACAGCGTTTTTCGACAAGCGTTCAAAGTTCGTCCACTACCTGCCGGAACTCGTGATCGTGAACAACATCGAGTTCGATCACGCCGATATTTTTCGCGATCTCGAGGACGTGAATGACACTAACTGTGTCGAAGTCGCTAAAGATTGCCGCGCGCAAATGCTGGAGGTCGGGTTCTCCAACAATTGCGCCCAGCGGATTCGCGATGTGGCCTACTCGACAACCTCGTCACGATTCAAGCTCGGTGACGACACTTACGAGATCCCGCTGGTAGGCGAGTTCAACGTGCGCAACGCGGCCATGGCGGTGACTGCGGCGCGCTTCTACGATGCGCCGAAAGCGAAGATTGATAATGCGCTGAAAACTTTCACCGGCACGGCGCGGCGGCAGGAAGTGCGCGGGGAAATGCGCGGCGTGACCGTAATAGACGACTTCGGCCATCACCCAACCGCGGTTGCAAAAACGCTGGAGGCATTGCGCCATCGTTTTCCGGGCCATCGGCTCTGGGCGATCTTCGAGCCACGCTCGAACACGACGCGGCGCGCCGTCTTTCAGAAGCAACTGCCGGATGCGTTGAAATTGGCAGATGGCGTTGTTGTCGCCCAAGTCGCGCGGCTCGAGCAGATTCCGGAAGAGGACCGGCTCAACCCGACTGCCGTCGTGCAAGAGATTGCTGAGCGCATCAGTCCGATGCTGCAGGCGAAGGACGTTGTCGTCGTGTTCAGCAACGGCGGGTTCGACAACATTCACGAGAAGTTGTTGGATAAGTTAAAAGGTTAAAAGGTTAAAAGGGTTACAAAGTTACAAAGTTACAAAGGGAGACCGCTGTTTAACCTTGTAACGCTTGTAACATTTTTAACGAATCACGGCGCCGGAGCGGCCGACGTGTGGTCGTGCACGATTTTCCAGCCATCTTTGGTGCGGCGGAAAATCAAGGTGAAGCGTCCGTGAGGTTGATCATTGGCGCGTCGCAACTGCCAGCGGCCGAGCACGACAGCGGAATCGTTGCTGAGCGTGTTGATCTCAAGCTCTGAGAAAGCGAGCGTCCCCATCTTTGCGCGGTCGGAATATTTTTCCTGGTAACGCGCGCGCACGGTTTCCCAGCCGCGGCGGACCGTGTCTTCGGAGACAAAGCTGGTCGATTCTGCACGGGCGTATCCGTTCATGAACGCATCGATGTCGCCTCGGTTCCACGCGTCCTGTTGCGCTTGAATAACGGCACGGATTTCATCAGCCGGCGCGGCAGGCAAAGCTGCGGCGGCGAAAAGAATGAAGCCAAGCAGAGGCACAATTTTCATGGCTCGATTATCTGCGCGATCCGGTGTGCATCCAAAACAATCATGGCATCGTTCTCCCAAACTTTGCAGCGGTGGATGAAATCCAGTAGAGCGGGCCGTTCTTCAAACGGGACCTGGTCTGCGATCTGGCCGAACCAGTGAAGTTTATTTACATCGCGAGGATTAAGCGGCGTTCGGCTGATAATCATAAGATCGACGTTGTACTTGTCGATGAAGGCGCGCAGCTCGGCAGGGCTGGCGGTGAAGTAAGCGCGCACCAGGTCCTGACCGCGCCGGCGGACCAGGTCGTAGTAACCTTTGTGATAGGGGATCGCGTGTTCGGAGCTGACCAGAACGGACCGTTGTGCAAAAACCGGGATTAAGGAGGCAGCGTTGCGCAACGTCGCAATCACCGTCGTCTTCGGCCAGCTCCGCAGGAATTGGTACAACTCCCGCGGCTGGGCCGAGATGTAAGAATCGTTGGGGAATTTGTTTTTCAAGTGCGGGTAGATGAGCATCCCGGCGCCGAGCACCAACGCGGCCAGAGTGATTGCGCTCGCTGCAGGTGGCGAATTTTTGCCGCGCAACTGCTCGCGCCAGGTCTTGGCCAACTCCCAGACCATGGCAATAGTCGCAGCCGCTCCGATTGCGAACAGGATTTGGAAGAGCCATTGCGAATAGCGCCCCGGCAAATGCAGTTTGAACAAGAACAACTGCGCCGCGCCCCACATCAGGACTGCGGCCAGCGTGGCCTGCAACAACACGGCCTCCCGAAATTTCCGCCGGGCGAAGATCAAACAACCCGGCGCCGCAAGTGCCAGGGCAAGGATGTGCGGCGGATTTCCATTCGGCAGCAGACCGCTGCGCGGCGCATCGGTCCAGTAGGACAGACCACGAACGAAGAATTGCGAGCGGCCGTGCTGTTGAAACTCGGGCAGGGTGCGAGCTTGCTCTCGTGTGATAACCGGCCGGAATCGAACGGTGGATGAAGCGAAGGGCAAAATCGCGGCGGTGAAAATGCAAACGGCGGCGATAAACAAAATGTAATCACGCCGGTCACGCGTGAAACACAGGCGCCGCTCTCGCGATTTGAGAAGGCGCAGAGCGAGGACGCCAAGCGCAACGAATCCGGCTTGCGGATAGACCAGCGCCTGGAGAGCAACCACGAGCACGCAGGCAAAGACGCGACCGCGGACCAGAAAAAGCATGAACGCGAGAAAGAGCGGGCAGACAAACGCGCGCGGTGTGGCGGACATGACATCGTCCTTGAGCCAGACGAACTGCCCGAGCAGCACGCTGGCGAAGAATGCGCCGAGTGGGTTGGGTATCAGTTCGAGGAACAATTGAAACGCCAGATAGGCGATGAGCAGCCCTATCGCCGCGGGCAAAATCTTCGAGAGCAGCAAAGGATCGATCCCTGCTTTGGCGAAGAGCCAGTAAAGCAACTTGTAACCAGCCGGCGCGACCGCCTGGAAATAATCGGCGATCAGATCATTCGGGAACAGGCTCGGATCGATGAAGCGCCACATCCAAAAGACATGCTGGCGCGCGTCGTCCTGGACGAGATCGGGGAAACGGAAGGCGAGTCGCAACGCGAGCCCGCTGTAAAGCGCTGCCACGGCAAGAGCGGCGATCAACCACCAGCGCCTCACGATCTTACTCGTCATGCGGCGATCTTGTGACGTAACGATGGAGGAAGGGCAAGCCCGCCAACGCCGGCAGGACATAACGTGCAGTGCAGAGCAGTCCGAGCGCAGCGGCCACTGGCGCGGCGAAGTACGGCCGATAGAGCACGATCAAAGCGGCGTCGCGAGTGCCGATTCCAGCAAAACTGAAAGGCAGCAATCCGGTCGAAATTGCCAGCGGCGCCAGGCCAAGATTGGCGAGAAAGGGAACATGCAGCAACCAGATAAAGATCGACAGCATGAAAACGCCGAGCATGCGTGGCCGATCTGACCAGAAAAGGCTCTGCATTTCTCTCCAGCCGATTTCAAAGGTACCGAGTTGCGCGGGGGCGAATCGCGCGGCACAGGCGAAGACGAAATTGACCAGAGAGCGTGAGCCGAGAAGCAAAATGCCGACGATCAATCCGGCGATTACAATTGCCGTCAGTATCCAGAAGATCGCGTCTTTGCGCGGGTAGAAAACCAGCCCGAGCGCGCACCAAAAAAGAAGCGAGAGCATGTCGGCGGCCTTTTCGAAAATCACCAGTGAGAAGGCGACTCCGCCGCGCATATCATCGCTTTTCATGAACCAAGCTTTGGCGAGGTCGCCCATTTTCGAAGGCAGAACCATATTGAGCACGCTCGCCACGAGAATGAGCCGGGTCGCTTCGGCCAGTCCGAGCTGAGCGCGTGCCGGTGCGAGAATTTGCAGCCGCCAGGCCGTGAAAACCGTCAAAGGAACGACCATGCCCAGACTGAGAAAGAGGAACAGCGGGTCGGCGTGCGCCAGCACCGCGCCGAGCCGGACGATGTCGATCTTGTAATAAATCGCGGCCAGGATCAGCAGACTGATCGCGAGCGTGATGAGTTTGCGGATCACACCGATCTTTGCACAACGAGCGGCTCGCCCTCGCGCAGGCTGCGCACTTTTTCGCTCAGGTCCAGCCACGGCTGCAATTGATCGAGCTGAAATGAGCGGCTCATCGCGACAGCAATCGAAGTTTGAGTCGGTCCAATGCCGGCAGCAACGACGTCGCGCCAACGTTCCATTCGATCCTCCGCTCGAAACGGAACGGTGCCGTCTTTTTCCCGGTGACGAGCATTCGTTGCAGAAGCAGCCTGAGAATATTGGGCGCGCAGCGGCCGATTGTCAGGTTCACGAGGCGCAAGACAATGAGCTTCACTGGCGTCATTTGGCTTTGTTTCGCCCAACCCATTTGTCCACGAACAGAAATGCGGTCTGGCTGGATATCGCGCTGGTAATTGTCGATTAAATGAGCAACTGCAACTTTGCCATCGCGCATTCGCAGTGAAATACCGGTGTCGGAAAGGACGAGTTGCGCGTCACGAAACAATTTGAAGACGCCTCCTTTGGTGAGGGCGATATAAAGTTCGATCGTCTCGCGACGATCGATGAGGATGCCAGCCTGGAGGAGCTCGGTTCGTGTCGGTCTTGCACTTGTTTGTTGCGGCCGTTCGGTCACGTAGTCGCGCGCGGCGAGCAGATAATTCCACAAATGGTGGCCGATGATGCGGTCGTCGGAGTAACAAGGCGCGCGGCCTGCATGCAAGCCGCTCAAAAACCGATCGTTGATCGCGAGCGCGTCCGGCAACCAACGCCCCGCCAGTTCGAAGCCGTGCGGAAAAAAATTATACGTGTTGCGGCTGCCGTATTCGCCGCCGAAGGACCCATCAGGATGGACAAAGTTGGCTAGCGACGAAACGGACGAGCGAATCGCTTTCTTCAACTGCGTCGTGGGATTGGTTTGATGAAGCCGCGCCAAACACGACAGCGTCAGCGTGTCATAACCGGGGTCAAAACCGTCGTATTCGGGAAACCAGCCTTCGCTCGTTTGCCAGGAAAGCAGTTCGGAGAGGCGCTCGTCGCGCGCCGCCGCGAAGTTGTCGATCTTGCAAAGGCGGCTGACGACGTCGAGGCAAAGCGCAACCAGCGCGTGATGATTGCTCAACCGCCCAGTTTCATATCGGAGCGAAAGCCAGCGCGTGCGGCGCCGGAAAAATTCCAGCGCTTCATCCGATTGCATTCCGATGAGCTGGTAAGCCTCAGCGCAGGCAAGGAGCGAAAATGCACTCGCACCGAGGGCGCGCTCGTTCGGGAAATAGTCGTCACATGAGCCATCGGAGTGGCTGCTGCGCGCCGCGAAAAGAATCCCGGCGCGCACGTATTGGCCAATTACCTCATTGTCGCGGTACGGATTACCGGGGCAATCGCTCTCGAGCGCGAGGGCGAGGGGCCAGACGAATTCCTGAGACATGCCGCAGGGGAAATCGGCGATTTTGTAATGCCAGTAATTGCGATCGAAGCACCCATAGGTCGGGCTGTGCGGGTTGCGGTTCTGCAGCGTGAGAAGCTTCGGGATTTCGCGCAGTGCAAACTCGGCGAACAATTCACCGCCGGACGAGTTCATCGGCCGTGGCGAAGTTGGATGGAGGGACAGCCCATGATGCGCAGAGCGGCGATTTTTCACACTGCTGTGGAGTTGTCGAGCTTGCGCTGGGACGGCGATCGTGGCGCAACGGCCGGACCACGCAACGCGCTGACGCTCTCCTCTCAGCGCCTTTGGCGGCCAAAGGAAGTAGTTTGACCCGCCGCGGCGGATTTACTAGGATCGTCGCTCATCACAAAGGGATCGAACGTGCATCGGGTTTTTTGTCTCGCCGGGTTTGCGCTGATAATGTCGGCTCGTGCGATAGCGGCTCAATGGTTACCTGGGCCCTCCAAAACGGTGCACATTGAGCCGGCGGCGGACGCGCAAGCCCCGAACATCCCGGCGGCAGATGCGCAAGTTGCGAACGCGCAAACGGCAAATTCGCAAGCTGCGGATAGGCAAGGGACCACCGCGCAAGTAGCGCAGAGACAACCTGCGCGTCCCCAACCGTTGCAGAGTGTGCCGGCGGCGAATCCCGCCAACGCGCCGGCGGGAGACCCCGCAGCGCCGGCGAGCCCCGCGCCAACCGCCCGGTTGCAGTTTCCCAACAGCGACATCGTTGATGTCCTGCATTATTACGAACAGCTCACCGGCAAGAAGCTGGTCATGGACAATTTCGTCCAGGGCAAGGTGAACATTTTCATCACCAAAGACGTGACGCGCGACGAGGCGGTTAAGATTATCGAGATGAGCATGGCGCTGAACGGCATCTCGCTTGTGCCAGCGACGCAGGACATCGTCGAAGTGGTCGGTGCCGGGCAGAATCCGCGCAAAGCGCTTGTGCCCATCATCGCCGACGTCGCGGACATTCCTCCCGGTAATCCGGTCATCAGCTTTTTGTTTCGTCTCCAGTACGCCGACCCGCAGGAGCTGCAGCAGGTGCTGACGGCCTATTTCCAGGGAACTTCCGGCTCGATCAACATTCTCGCGGTACCGAAGTCGTCCAGCCTTCTCGTGACGCACAATGCCGACATCGTGCGGCAAATTGCGACTGTGATCCAGGAAGTGGACGTGGCGCCGGCCGAGGTGGTCAGCGAGTTCATCAAATTGGAGCGCGCCGACGCGAGCAAAGTGGTCGACATGCTGAAGGACATTTTTGAGAAGAACCCTCAGCAGCCGGGTCAACCCGGAGTTCGCGCGGTGCGAGTGCCGCAGCCCGCGCCGCAGCCGGTGCCGGTGGAAGCGGAGACGCCGACCTATACCGGTTTGAGCGAGGAAGCCATGGTCCTAGGCAAGATAAAATTGACCGCCGACGTGCGCACCAACCGCATTCATGTGGTGACGCGGCCGATTAATATGCCCTTTCTGCGCAAACTCATCGGCGAGTTCGACGCGAACGTTGAGTTTGGCAAACCAGTCACGCGACCGTTGAAATACATTTCGGCAGGGGACGTCCTGCCGGTGCTTGTCCAGGCGCTGGCCGAACCCGGCGCGGCCGCCCAACCGGGCGGCGGCGCTCCGGAGCTCGGCGCTTCACCTTCAGGCTCGGCCGCGCCGCGCCGAACGAGCTCGGCGGTGACTACGCCCTATACAAGCGCCTCAAGCTCAACGACGAATTACGGCAGCAGCTCCACTTCGGGCACGCTCAATGTTTCCGAAGAACTCGAGACCCAGCCGGTCGATACCACACCGCGAGCGGTGACGGTCGGCAACACGAAACTCATCGCCGACCAGCGTGCCAACACTATCGTCATACTCGGCAATCGCGACGTGGTGGTGAAAGTGGAAAAGATCCTCGACGAGATGGACGTGAAAGCGCCGCAAGTCGCGCTCAGCACGGTGATCGGCGAACTGACGCTCAGCGAAAACGAAGATTTCGGAGTTGATTATTTCGTTCGCCACAGTCGCGGCTTGGATGTGGCGGGAACGACAAATTTCACGGGGGTTCCTCCAGTCACCGGTGGCGGCACGACCGCTGCCAATCCCAGTCCTAGCGCCCCTCCAATAACAACCGGTGGCAGTGTGTTTGATCCGGCTAACTTGATCACCTTCAGTCAACTCGCGACTAACGCCGCCAGTGGTGCCAACGTCTATCTCGCTGCCGGCAGAACTCTTGCCGCCGTTGTCCACGCCCTCGAGTCAACCGGTCGCTTTAAAGTAATTTCGCGGCCGATGGTTTTCACCAGTAACAACAAAAAAGCGATCATCGCGTCGGGCACGGAGATTCCGGTGCCGGTCAACACGCTCACGAATGTTGTGAATCAAACGACGGTTACTGGCACGGCGGCGGTGGCCTCCAACATTGAGTTCAAACGCGTCGCTCTCCAGCTTGAGGTCGTTCCTCTCATCAATTCAGAAAACGAAGTGTCGCTCGATATTCTCCAGAAGATCGACAGTGTCGCCGGCTCGACCATTGTGAACGGCAATTCGATTCCCAATATTGCCACGCGCTACATTCGCACCAATGTCTCCGCGGGAAATGGAGCGACCATCGTGCTCGGCGGATTGATCACCGAAAGCAAACAAAAAAATTATTCCGGCGTTCCTTATCTTTCGCGTATTCCACTGCTCGGCGCGCTCTTCCGCAACACGTCCAACAATAAAAACCGCACCGAGCTGATCATTCTAATGTGTCCGGAAGTAACCCTGACCAAGCTCGACCTGTTCCGGCTGCGCCAAAAATGGGAAGACAATAGTCACTTTGGGCCGGATCTTGATCAGGGTGGCTGTCCAGATTGTCCGGCGCATCCAGAGAACGAGAAACAATTGCAGCCGCTCGATATTCCGCCCGCAACCGGTCTGCAATAGAAGGAGTTGTTATGAGATTGTCGATCTTGGCTCTGTTAGTCACAGTCGTGACGGCAACAGCGGACCTGACTGACGAGAATTTTCTTCGTTCAGTCGATCCGCTCGCCGCGAGAGACGAATGGGGCCTGTTGCATCATACCCGCGAAGTATACGCCGTCGATTTCGCGCAGCGGTATCCTTCGCGCTGGTTTTATTATTTCAAAGCATCTGAGCAGGTGATAACGCAGCCGGCGTATGTTGGTGCGGTGCAACGTGAGCTGCGCAGGCTCGGCTACTACTGCGGCCCGATCGACGGCATTTTTACCCCGGAGGTCGGCGACGCCATCGCCCTCCTGCAGAAGAATTATTCCATGCGCGTGACCGGCACCCTTACCGATCCGGTCCAGTCTCGCGCAGAGCGAGAGTTGCGACGTAACGCGCGCGAGCAAAGTGGAACCGCTGTCCTCAGCGCGTTGGTAAATTTAATGCGCTGCGCTGGCGCGGGACGACTAAAGCACATCGGCTTGGGCACAATCCATCCGCCCCAGAGCGCGTGCTGGAAGCGTGACCGCTTTCCAGCACGCGCAGGGCGGCTAGCGAGAATTGATGGTTAGTGCTTGAGCACCAAATTCAGGCCGGCGGTCGATCCAGCTACGCCTGTTGTCGAGTAGCTATAGCCAACCGTGCTGCCAGGCGACGGAGCCGGCTTACCTTGAATGTTTGCCGTACTCAGCTTGACCTCGATGTCGCTTTTTGTCCTCAACGCGGATGCGGCCAGCGCTACGACCAGGAAAAATCCAAAATGCCTGCCGGTCTCCCATATCGCAATCCAAGTGCGCAGATCGGGATCGCCGCCAAACCAATTGGCGCACCACCAGATCACCCCTGAGGCCAACGCAGTCAGGAGCCCGGGTCTTTTGCCGCAAAACCACGCGACTGCGAAAATTGGGACGGCATAAAAAGGAAGAAGCCTGAACTGGTAACTGGTGATGAGGTCAAGCTCCCCGATGACGAGCAACAAGGCCGCCATTTCGACAGCGATCCACCTGGGTGATTGCCTGGCGAACGCCTTTGCCAAATTCATCGCGAGGTCCGGCTTTAAGCGGTCGGGATTCTACCAAACGCGCGCGCCGGCAGACTAGGAGATTTGTCGAGAGAACCTGGCCGCGAGGTGAGTTGTTGCCTGTGCGACAAAGGTAAAAAAGACAAATGGCGACAGGCGTGTTAAACTGTGCGCTCCGCTCACGAGGATGAATTCCCCCATTAGCCAGTCGGTCGTTGATCTGCTCCTTGCGAGCGGTGTGCCCTCGCGCGACGACGCCGTGCAGCTGGCGCAAAACCTCAACGGCGGTTCATGGGTCGCGCAGGTGCTCGATTCCGGCAAAGTCGACGAGAACAGGTTCCTCAGCGCGATTGGCAACTTCTTCCGGGTGCCGGTGGAATCACTCGACTCGACCAAGATCGACCGCGAGACATTGTCGATCCTGCCGAGCCGATTCGTCTTCCAACATCATATTTTGCCGATTGCAGTGAAGGAAAACGCGGTCGTCCTCGCGACGTATGATCTTTTCAATTCGATTGGGCGCCAGCTTGCTTCGCAGCTTTTGAAAAAGCCGGCCGAGTGGGTGCTGGTGCCGCGCGCCCAGCTCCTGCGCGCGATGAAAACGCTCTACGGCGTGGGCGCTGAGACGTTCGACGAAATTCTTAAAACCAATCGCACATTCGAAATCCTGCAGGATGCCGAGACCGCGACCGACCTGAGCGCCGACGATCCGGAAGCGTCGGTCGTAAAGTTTGTGAACCAGATCATCCGCGAAGCGATCGCCGAGCGCGCGACCGATATTCATGTCGAACCGCTGGAGAACGATCTGCGCATTCGTTATCGGATCGATGGCATTTTGCATGAAGTTGCCGTGCCGCCGCAGTTGCGCGTTTTGCAATCGGCCATCATCTCGCGACTCAAAGTCATGGCGCACATGGACATCGCCGAGCGGCGCCTGCCGCAGGATGGCCGGATGAACCTGCACGCGAGTCATCAGGAAATCGATGTGCGGGTTTCGACGATCCCGACGGTGAACGGCGAGTCGATCAGTTTGCGCCTGCTCAGCCGCAGCGGTCAGCAATTCGGTTTCGCGCGACTTGATTTGAGCCCGAACCAGGAGGGTATCATTCGCAACCTGCTCGCCCAACCGAACGGAATCATTCTGCTCACTGGGCCGACCGGCTGCGGCAAATCGACTTCGCTTTATTGCTTTCTCTCCACCATTAATTCGGTCCAGCGCCGGATCATCACGATCGAGGAACCGGTGGAATATCGGCTCCCCGGCGTTTCGCAGATTGACGTGAAGCCGGAGATCGACCTCACCTTTGCCAAAGGGCTGCGCCACATTTTGCGACAAGATCCAAACGTCGTGATGGTCGGTGAAATTCGCGATGTCGAGACCGCCGACATCGCCATCCGCGCGGCGATGACCGGGCACCTCGTCTTCAGCACGTTGCATACGAACGACGCGGTCGGCGGCATCACGCGCTTGCT
>QHPZ01000209.1 GCA_003219225.1 Verrucomicrobiota bacterium
GTTTGCGGTCTTCAGTGTCACGCTCAAAACCGAGCTGCAGCGCGAGAAAAGTCCCGTCGCTGCGCTGAAGCTCCAAGAGCCGATGCCGGATTTCGAGTTGCCCGATTCAACGGGTCGCTCCGTCAAGTTCAGCGAAGCGGCTCGGGATAAAAAGATGGTGCTGATCAATTTCTGGGCGACCTGGTGCGGACCGTGCCGGGTTGAGATGCCGAGTTTTGAGAAACTGTACACAAAGCAAAAGAACAATGGCTTTGTGATTCTCGCGATCGCCGAGGACAAAGAGCGTGCAAAGCTGGATGAATATCTAAAACAAAAGCCGCTCAGTTTTCCGGTGCTGGTCGATCAAGACAACGCCCTCGCGGAAAGATTCAAGATCCAGAGCTTTCCGACCACGATACTGGTCGGTGCCGACGGCAAAATTCGGCAAGTGAACGAGGGCGTGACTCCTTATCTGGAATTTTGGGTGCAAGCTGCACTGGAGCATCCCGAGCGCAAATGAGCGACGATCGAGACAGTGTCATCGAGATCGACGGTCTAACGAAAACCTTTCGCAGTCGTTTTCGCCGCCGCGAAGTTTGCGCGGTGCGCGACCTGAGCTTGCGCGTGGAGCGCGGCAGCGTCGTTGCTTTCGTCGGGCCGAACGGCGCCGGCAAAACAACGACTATTTATCTGCTGCTTGGCCTGCTCCGCCCGAATCGCGGCACCGTTCGTTTATTCGGTTTGCCCGCGGGCGATCTCGAAGCCCGCCGACGCATCGGTTTTCAATCCGAAATCTTCTACACCTACGGATTCAAAACGGCGGAAAAAGCGCTGCGATTTTACGGCGAACTTTCCGAAGTGCCGCTCGGCAAGATCGGCATGGAAGCCCCGCGACAACTCGAGCGTCTCGGGCTGGGCGCGGCGCGGACGCGCAAAGTGCGCGGCTTTTCCAAAGGAATGATTCAGCGGCTGGGAATCGCGCAGGCGCTGCTGCATCAGCCGGAACTGCTCGTTCTTGATGAACCGACCACCGGCCTCGATCCGGAAGGGCGCAAGCTTGTCGCAGAGATCATCCTCGAAGAAAAAGCGCGCGGCACGACCGTGTTTCTGAGCAGTCACATTCTTTCCGATGTGGAACGCACCTGCGATCACATCGTCATTTTGCGCGAAGGCAGCGTCGCGCTTTCCGAAAACATGACTGCGCTTCGCAGCAAATCGGACGAGTGGGAAATCGAGGTGCTCAGCTGGACGCCGGCGGCGCTGGAGGCGGTCGGGCGCGCCGAAATTCGCGATCAACAAAATGGAACCGTGGTCGTCCGTTGCGCGGCAGCGGAAAAAAATGTTCTGCTGCGACGTCTGCTCGAAGCCGATGTCGATGTTGGCGCCGTGCGCCGAGCCGCATCACTGGAAGATCTTTACATGCGTTACGCCGGAGGCACATCGAGTGGTTAAGCTTTTCGCCATTACATTCACCGCTTTTCAAGAGACGCTGCGTCGCCGCGTCTTTTATATCGTACTGCTATTGACCTTCCTCGTGGTGATCATGATCGGCTCGCAAATGTTTTTTATGCGAATGGCGCGCCACGCTGGCGAGACACAGATCGTTACGAATATGGGCGTGCACTTCATGCAAATGATTGTGGGCTTTTGGAATTTCGCCGCCCTGTTCCTCGCTCTTTTTCTCGGCGGCATCGGTGTCTCCTCGGAAATTTCAGCGAGGACAATCGTCCACGTCATGTCGCGTCCGGTGAAGCGCTGGGTCTATTTGCTCGGGCGCTGGTTTGGCATTCTGATTTTTCTCTACTTGTTCCTGCTCGTCGGTATGGCCGGAGCGTTGTTGGTTTCGGTTTGGCTTAACATTCCATTCGCGTCCACGCTCTGGCTCGCTTTCGCGGAGAATTATGTGATGGCGACGTTTTACAGCGGTGTCGCCCTAGGCTTTAGCGTGGTCATGCCGCCCATGCTGGCCGGAACACTTGCTTTCCTGCTGTCGATCTTGCCCTCCATCGCCCAGAACGCCATTCACGATCCGCGCTGGCTGCATCGGATGCCGGCCCTTGTTGGTTACTACCTCGGGCCAGCTCAAATGCCAGTTAAACTAATGGCCGAAAGTTTCGCGAAAGAACGGCTGCACACCGATTACTGGCTTTATTTGCGGGTCCTTGGCGAAAATATCTTCTATGTGGTTGCCGTGTTCGTAGTGGCCACTTTTTTCTTTCGCCGCCGCGAGGTTCGCGTCCGCTGAGGTTGGCGACACGGCGGATATTGAGCGACCTGAATCAGCAACACGGCTGTGCCGCCACACAGCAGGAACCGCCATGTAGTCCGATTTTATTTCCCCGTTTCGTTGAGGAACTTCACCAGCTCATCCTTCCAGAGCGCGGCGAGGGTGTGGCTGCCGTGGCCGCGGGTTTTGTCGCTCATCGGCATGACGATGGCGCGGCCGTGCGGGACGCGTTGGATCTCGCGCTCGAGGATACCGAGCTCGGGCGGGTTGATCAGGTCGTCGGCGAAATTGATCGCGAGTAACGGCGCTTGAATTTTTTCGAGGTTCGGGCCGGGATCGTAATCTTGCGACGCTTCCAGCGCGTAGAGGACGTCGTTGGCATCGGCGGTTTGGTTGTGCTCGGCAACGAACTTGTCGATTGCCTCATCCGTCTGTCGCAAGGTGGGCGCTTCTTTCTGGCGCAGGACGGGGTTGCTGCTCATGAACCAGAGGATTTCCGCGACGGTGCGCAGACTCGGCGGTTGTCCCGCGGCTGCGGGATATTCGCCATTCTCCCAAGCTGGATCGTTGCGGATCGCGTCGATAATGGTGCGTCGCCAGACGCGATTACGCCCCGAGATCTGCGTGGGCAAACAGGCCAGCGGCATGAGCGCGTCCATGAACTCGGGATGCAACTCGCCCCAGAGCCAGGTGTGCATCCCGCCCATGGATGTTCCCATCACGAGGCGCGCGTGGTTCACGCCCAACCCGTCTGTGAGCAAGCGATAATCCGCTTCGATCATGTCGTTGTAACCGTAGCGCGGGAACTTCGCGTGGAGTCCGTCGCTCGGTTTGCTCGATTTGCCGTGGCCGATGCCGTCCGGCAGCACGATGAAAAATTTGGTCGCATCGAGCGGCTGACCTTTGCCAAAAAGTTCATCGGCAAATTCCGGGCGAGGGACAAACTGCGCGCCGCTCCCGGTCGTGCCGTGCATGATCAGCACCGCGTTTGTGACTTTGCCTTGCGCGTTCTTGTCGATCTTGCCGAGCGTGCGGTAATGGATCCGCAATTCCGGCAAAGTTTCGCCGGATGCGAATTTGAAATTGCGGATTGTGTAATCAGCTTCGATCGGCGCCGGATAATCGGCGGCGGCTGCGATGAACGACATCGCGTGTATCGCGGCGGCCAAAGCAGTGACGCACAAGATCGACCTCGTGCGGCGCGCTCTCATTGCACCCGAACATTAAAAGAGACTCGCCTGCGTAGCCAGTACTCAGCCGCGACTCTTACTGCCGATCAGCAGAGCTCGGCGTGGGCACGGCCAGCCGCGCGTGGATCGTTTGTGTGCCATCGGTCAGCTCGACGCGGCCGTCGGCGATCCGAACCACGCGCAGCGTCACCGCGACCGAGTGCACGGGCGTGTGCACAGTGATTGTGTCGCCCTCAGCCGCGGCGTGTCCATTAATGACGGCGAGACGCGGATGACCAAGCGCGATCGCGGTCACCCGAATGACATCGCTATTGACCTGCACGATCACAGGCGCAGGCGGCGTGACGCTGTGCGGCGAACCCGACACCGCGTGTGTCACGACATTGAATAGTTTTGGCACGGCCATCTCTGCGCGCTGGGCGCGCTCGTGCCGCACGAAGGCGACTCCGGCCGCCGAAATCAGAATCGCACCGCTCAGAATGCCGATGAAAATGGCGCGGCCGTTGCCGGTAAAAAGCCGCGATCCTTGCAACTGGAATGGCGAATCGGCGTCGCCGGCTTGGGTGTCGGATGCTGGCTCCGGTTCCAGCGACGTGAGCAGTCGCGGCTGCGGCAACTTGTTCGGAATCAGCTCCATAAAGCAGTGCTGAGGAGCATGGCCTGTTCCAATGCGAGCGATCCTGATTGTCGAACAGCACGCGCCCGGTAAACTAGGCGCAAGTTGAAGCTGCGACACATTTGGCTGCTGAGCCTCGTCCTGATTTTATCTGCTGGCCAGCTTGCGCGTGCTCAGCCGGCCGCGACTGAAGCGCTCAATTTCAAATCATTTGGTTTACTTGCCATCCAGGACAACGGACGGCGTAAACCGATCGATACGTTTGCGCGGGAAACATTCATCCGAATCAGCGGAAGATCGACATACACAAACGGCGGCAAGACGTGGCGGCCTAACGACTTTGTCCTGTCCGCGCTCATGGCGACACATGATTGGAAAAACGAGCCGATGGTGCTCGTTTCATTCGGCAAATTAAAAGAGCGGCTCGGCCTCGACAAAACCCAGCGGCGATTTTCATTCGCGCAACTGGCGGCGTCACCGGAGCTGAATCGTCTCGCGAATGAGGCGCGCGAAAAGAGGCGGGCCGAGAAAGCGCTTGATCGCCTCGAACAGGAAGCGCTGAGCGTGACTGACCGGTTGGCGCTTTTCGCAAACGTGCTGGACGGAAGCGCGCTTTTGATCGTCCCTGCGGCAAAAAATGAGACGGACCCCTGGGTGGTGCCGCCCGCCTCGGCGCAGTATTACAGCGAGGAACAATTCGCCCCGATTCAAATCCAGCTCCAGGCGCTCGCGGCCGCCTACGGGCAAGGCGATGGCTTCAATTTCAGCCGCGCGTCAAATCAGCTTCGGCAGGATTTGCGCGCTCTCAGCCCGTCGATCTATCCGACGGAGCGACAGCTGCGGCTGGAATATTTTTACAACCACTTCGAAGCATTCTATCGCGCGATCTGGCTCTACAGTCTGGGATTTCTCCTTCTGCTGATCGCGCATTTGCGGAAGACCGGCCGCGCGCTGCGCACTGCTCCTGTCGGAATCGCGACCCTCGGTCTGCTTTTTCACGCCAGCGGTATCGTTATGCGTTGCCTGATCGGCGGCCGGCCGCCGGTGACGAACATGACCACCGTTTATCTCCTCGCCGCGCTGCCGGTGACGCTCGTCGCCGTGTTGCTGGTTCACCAAATGCCGATCGCAATGCCATCGAGCATCGATCCGCTCGTGCCGGTGTTACGCGATAATTTCTGGCTCACTGTGCACGTGCTCACGATCACGTTGAGCTACGCCGCGTTCGCGCTCGCGATGGGATTTGGGCACATCCTGCTGTTCCGCTACGCGCGCAACCCGAGTGACGCGCGGGCCGATGCGCCGATGCATTTCTGGTTGTATCGCGTGCTTCAGCTGGGCGTTCTGCTGCTTGCCGCCGGCACAATTCTCGGCGGCGTGTGGGCGAATTACTCCTGGGGCAGGTTTTGGGGCTGGGACCCAAAGGAAACATGGGCGTTAATCGCGCTGCTCTGTTACATCCTCACTTTGCATGGGAGACTCGCCGGTTGGTGGACTGAATTTGGTCTAGTGGTTGCGAGTGTGATTTGTTTTCTCGCCGTGCTCATGGCCTGGTACGGCGTCAATTTCGTCCTCGGCAAGGGTCTGCACAGTTACGGCTTCGGAATCGGCGGCGAGACCTACGTTGCCACGTTCGTGATTGTCGATCTTTTGTTCGTCGGGTTTGCAGTCTGGCGTTATCGCACGAGCAGGCGCGTACCCAAAGCAATCGAAGCGGCCGTCACGACGGCGTGAGTGATTCGATGCGCTCGTTTCGCTCCTCTGGCGCGAATCCATGAGCGTATGGCAGGAAAGAAGACGATGCACCCGAGGCGTTCGCTGCGGCCGCAATCGCCGCCAACGCGTCGGGGCGAAAACATCCAAATTGGCGGGACAAAGGTGGGAATGAAGAGCGGGGCGCGAAAATCCGATACGACTCGGGCCCGGCGGCGTTCAGCGGGGGTGAGGTGACTGTAGCCGCTTCGCTGTGCGAAGCGCGACGCCGACTTGTTTATCACGCGCGCGTCACGCGTCCCACAGGGACGCGGCTACAGGCTTCCTTTCAGCGCGTCGATGAATTGGCGCGGCGTTTCGGCTTGGAGCAGCGTCGTCCGCGTCACTTCATCGGCGACGATGCGCGCGAGTGTACCGACGCAAACGAGGTAATCGTTGATCAACTGTTGGGGCACGCCGAGGACGAAGATGAGTTGGGCGCGGCGACCGTTGGCAAACGGTATCCCCGCGCGGCTCCGGCCAATCACGATCACGATCTGCTCGAGCAAATCGCTCCGCGCGTGCGGGAAAGCGACGCCGTACTGGACGGGGGTGGGGATTTTTGCTTCGCGCGCCAGGACTTGCTCGAGAAATTTCTGCGGGTTGTCGATCTTGCCGGTGCCCGCGAGCAGTTGAACGATCTCGCGCAGCGCGCTGGGCGGCTTGCGGGCACGAAGCTGGAGCGTGACGTGACGTTCATCGAGAAGATCAGTCAGATCGCCGGCCATAAACGACGTGCGAGATTTATTGGAATTCTGCCGCCGAAGCAGTTATCCAGTTAATCGAAGAACCGTGGCAACTGAAAACGTCGCGCTGGCCAGCAACGAAGAGACGACCGTCTCGTTGCAGCGGAGCATTTACGATCCCGGCTACGTCAACGCCATGTCGCATTTTTATCGGGGCGAGATGGGGCGGATCATGGTTTGGCGGCAGCGGCTCGACGTGACGACGAACTGGGCCATCACCAGCACCACCGCCATCATCACCATCGCGTTTTCCAGCCGCGAAGTGCCGCACATTATTTTCTTTTTCAATCTGGCAATCGTCTGGAGCCTGCTCTGGATCGAGGCCCGCCGCTACCGTTTTTACGACGCGTTCCGCGCCCGTATCCGCATGCTGGAAGCGCATTTTCTCGTCCCGATGGTGATGGAAAATCGGGACCTGCTCCAGGGCGAATGGAAAAAACTGGTCTGCG
>QHPZ01000041.1 GCA_003219225.1 Verrucomicrobiota bacterium
ACTCACGGAACCACAGGGGCAGGGCGCGGTTTACCTTCCGTTTGTTGATGTCTACAGCGGCCACGTTTTTGTCATCACGCGCACGAGCCAGCGCCCAGAAACGTTTGCCGAGACGCTACGGAAACTGGTGCGCGCGGCCAATCCTGACTTAGCGATCGATAACCTCCGCTCCATGGAAACGCGCATCGCGGAGAGTCTCATCGCGCGCCGCTCGCCGGCGCTGCTCGCGGGAATTTTCGCCGGCGTCGCGCTGCTGCTGGCGGCGATTGGGACATATGGCGTGCTCAGTTACGCCGTCGCGCAACGGACACGCGAGATCGGCATTCGCATGTCGCTCGGAGCTCAGCGCGAACAGATCGGTGCGCAATTCCTTTCGTTAGGTCTGCGGCTTCTGGTCGCAGGAACTCTTCTCGGTTTGTTAGGGGCATGGCTTGCCGGAAAAGCCATGCAAAGTGTCTTGTTTGACGTGCCGCCGGTCGACTTGGCGATCCTCCTCGGCGCCGCCGCGATCATGAGCGCGGTATCACTGGTCGCCTGTCTCATCCCCGCGCGCCGTGCGATGACTGTCGATCCGATGGTTGCGCTTCGCTACGATTAAAAATCAATCGATGACCGGGACGCCTTCCTTCGCGGTCCGCTGCGCGTAAAGTTCGCTCAAACGCTTGGTCATCGGCCCGATTTTGCCATCGCCAATTTTGCGATTATCGAGCTGGATGACGCCGGCGAGTTCGCCCATGGTGCCGGTGCAAAATATTTCATCGGCACCGTAGACATCGACCAGCGACAAGTCGGTTTCGACACAGCGGATTTTTTCAGCGGCGCAGATTTCGATCACCGTCGCGCGTGTGATTCCCCCCGGACACGCCACGACGCGACTGGTGGCGAGATCGCCGCTGGCTCGTGATTTATCGGAGTTGCGCACGATGAAGACATGGGTCGCGTTCGTCTCCGCGAGGCAGCCGCGGGTGTCGAGCATGAGCGCGTCGTCGGCGCCGGCGTTATTCGCTTCGATCTTCGCCAGGATCGAATTCAACAAATTGGCGTGATGGATGCGCGCGTCGAGCACTTCCCGCGGCGGTCGGCGCACGCTTGCCGTGATCAGTTTGAGACCGCTCTTGGAGTAAACCGGCGCTTTGTGTTCGGCCAGAATGATCAGCGTCGGCCCGCTCTGGTTGAGGCGCGGGTCCATTCCAGAAGTGATCTTCACGCCGCGGCTGAGCATCAGCCGAACATGGACGCCGTCGCGCATTTTGTTGGCGGCGAGCGTGCGCTTGATCTCCCCGATAATTTTTTCCCGCGGCGGAAGATCAACAAATGAAAGCGCGCCGGCCGAGCGCTCCAACCGATCGAGATGCTGGTGCAATTTGAAAATGCGGCCGTTGTAGAGCCGCAACCCTTCCCAGACCGCATCCCCGCCCTGCACCGCCGAGTCGAACGGGCTGACCCCAGCTTTGTCGCGGTGCACGAGCTGACCGTTGATGTTGACGATCAGGTCGCGATTCTTGGGATTAAACTTCTGCAGCATAAGAAACGAAAGAATCAGGAAAACAGGAAAGCAGGAAACAAATTCAAATGTATTTTCCTGTCTTCCTGCTTTCCTGATTCACCGTAATCTGTGCTGGTGGAGCTTGTCGTAGCATTGGCGGCAGCGCGCTTCGATGGCGCGTAACCGGTCCGGCACCGCGCCTTTGGTCGGTTTGTAAGGTCGGAATGATGTCGATGTTGCGACTTCCGGGTACCAGTGTTTCGCCCAGATTCCGTCGGTCTCGCGCAAGCCGGGCCGCCAGGAGAGCATCGCTTCATCGAACTCCACCCCAATCGCTTCGCACAACCATCGCAAAATGCGCTCGGGATTTTCCAGAACATCACGAGCATCGACCACCGGCGGAACGGAGTCGGTTCGGGCGCAAACAAAATTGAAGATCTCAGCTTGCTGGACGAACCCAAGATCTTCCAGCGCCAGTTCCGGATTCTTTTTGATGTAGGAGAGAATCACTTCGCGCGGGTCACGAATGAGAAAACAATTCTCAAGATCGACAATCCACTCGTGGTCCATTTCCAACAGCACGTGATGGGTCATGTGCTTTTGGAAAAAAATCCGTTTGCCCGATGAGAGTGGCTCTTTCGTCAGATGCGACACGACTTTGCGCCAATCAGTTTCACCCGCGGCGATGACTTCGGCGGCGCCAGGGTGATTCTTGCCGGTCGTTGCCCCAAGCGCGCATCATCGCGGTAGACATGTGGCGCGGTCCCGACGACATCGCGACACAGATTGAGCCGGAGGCTGTTGCCATCCGCGCAACTGAACCGAACTCAGTCGCGCGCCGCGAACGTTTGAGACGAAAATTTTCCGTAAACCGCCAGCAGCGGATAAAAACAGCGTTCCTTGCTGTAGTAATCGCTGGCAAAACCGTCCTTTGTGCGGATCTCGACGTGACCGTGGCCGCCGTAAACCAGAACTGCGCCGAGCGGAGCTGCGTAGGGATCGCGCACCGACAGTTTTTTGAACCCGTAGACGCGGCTCAACTCCTCACCCGCCTGATAGGCGTATGCCGACTGCGGATAGGAGTTGATCACCCCGGCGGCGATGAGCGCCGCCTTCACGTAATGCCAACATTGTGCATGCGAGTGCGCATTCGCGCGCTCCTGCGCGATTGTCGCAGCGCGCAGCAGCTTCGGATCGATCCTTGGATCGATTTTCGCGAGCGGGTGAATAATCTTCACCGGCCAGTAGTGGCGGATCACGCGGACAGAAGTGATTTTCCCGGAAGCGTCGCGGTAAACAAACTTCGTTTCCGATTTGACCAGGCCTTCTGCCCTCGCGTTGGCAAGCAGGGCAACCACGAAGACGATAATCAGAGAGAGCGTCCGAGATGGTCGCACAGCACGTTTTTAATCGCAGGGAACATGCCAAAGCAAAGCCTTTTTTAGCTGTTAGGCCGAGACGTTTTCCAAAAATTCTTGTCCGATTCGGGAACCACTCTCCGGCAAATTTACGAATCCTAGGAAGAAGAGCTATTGCCCTCGACCTGATCGTTTCAAACGGGGGCTGGCCAACACAGATGGCGAAGGGGTTATTTTTCATCGCTGCACTCGTCTCGTTTCTCGCCCCTGGATCGTTTGCACGCGAAGAATCGCTGTTTGCGCGAGTCACCGTCTACTGGCCCGGTGAAGGCGCGTCCTGCGCCTGTTTCAACGGAGCCCGGCTGCGGGCGGGACACTGCGCGGTAGATCCAAAAAAGATTCCCTACGGGAGTAAAGTCTACTTTCCCGATGGCCCATGTCTGGCGGTTGATACCGGGCCGGCGGTGGTTAATCGCAAAGCGGCGCGGCTCAGCGGACGCAACTCTCGGCAACGAAATGCGCTCGTCATCGATCGCTACTTCGAGTCAAAAGAAAAAGCGCTCGCCTGGGAACGCACACATCCGCATTTCATGACCGTGCGGGTCGTCTCGGGACGCGCATCGCCGCGGTCGGACCTACGACCGATGAAGCCCGAGCCGACAAACACGATCGACATGGCGGAGACTATTGTTGCGCCGCCGATTGCACAAACTGCTCCACCTCCGCTGGCAATGCCGCGGCCTGAAGTTTTTTTGGCAGCCGCGACCGTATTTAGAACTCCACCGCGCTCACGAATCGGCGTGCCGCCCTCTTATCATCGCCGCCGTTTCGACGCCGACGGAACCGATGAAATGTCGGTTCCTCCGCCAACCTGCACCATTCGGCCGCTCAAACGATTGCGTGCCGCATAGCAGCAACTGCGCAACATCGACAATTGCCGAGTCTGCAGCGTCCGCTGTCTCCAGCGCAGATCCTACGACTTTGTGAAAACGCCGATCAACGGCCGCGGCGACGGGATTTTCGATTTGAAATCGCTCACGAAACCATCGCGAGTGCGGATTTCGACGTGACCGGCAGCTTTCTTGTCACCGTAGACCAGCACCGAGCCGACTGGCGCCTTGAACGGATCGCGCACAGGCAGCTTCTTGAACCCATACGAGCTCACCAATTCCTGCGCCGCTTGCTTTGCGTAGGGCGTCTTCGGATAGGAGCTGACCGCGCCGGCCGCGAGCAACGCTTCTTTCACGTAATGCCAGCAGCGCTCCCGCGAATGCGCGCGCGCGCGCTCCTCCGCGATCGTCGCCGCGCGCAACAATTTCGGATTCATGCTGCGGTCGATTTTCGCGACCGGGTATTCGATTTTCTTCGGATAAAATTTGGAAATGATGGACGCGGCCTGCGTTTTACCCGATGCATCCTTGAACGTGAACTCGCTTTTCGAAGAAGAGGCCACACCAGCGGCGTGCGCCGCACTCGCGGTCAAAAACGCCGAAGCGACAACAAAAATCAACGTGTGGGGGCCCCTTTTTCCCATAAAGAGCGCCTCCTATCGAGCAGATCGCCTGCCCGCGCAAGCGGTTTCTGGCAAAAAATGCAAAAATTTCTCGGGCTGCGAGATTGGGCGGCGTGACTGGTAGTCAGGGGCTGTTTTGGGCGGAAGCGCCCGGGCGGGTCGAGATCCTCGGCAACCACACCGATTACAACGAAGGCGTCGTGCTCGGGGCGGCGATCGATCGCGTCGTGCACGTGCGCGGAATCGCGCAAGCGCACGGCCGCATCTCACTAAGATCGACATCGTACTCCCCGGTCGAGACGGCACTCTCCGGGGTGCGCCTTCAGGAAGGCAACGCGCGCTGGGCGAATTACCCGCTCGGCGTCGTCATCGAGCTGCTCTCAACCGGCGTGCCGATCAGCGGTTTCTGGGCTGAGATCGAGAGCGAGGTTCCCGCGGCGGCCGGACTCGGCAGTTCGGCCGCCCTCAGCGTCGCAACCGCATTTTTTCTCCTCAAGCTTGCGCGCCGCGAGCTGCCGCCGCTCGAGCTGGCCAGGGTTTGCCAGCGCGCCGAGCATCGCTCCGCCGGTGTTCACTCGGGCCTGCTCGATCAGGTCATGTCGATCTTCGGGCAAACCAACCACATGGTGTTGTTCGATTGCCGCAGCGAAGAGGTTCGCCCGGTTGCGTTTCCGGCCGACCTCGCATTCATCATTGCCGATTCTGGAATCAAACGCGAACTCGCCGCCGGCAAATACAACCAACGCCGAGCAGAAACGCATGCCGCCGCCCAAGCGCTTGGCGTGCGCGCGTTGCGCGATGCCTCTTCGGCGATATTAAACGCGGATGTCGATCTTGCGCCGACGTTGCGCCGCCGAGCCGCGCACATCATCGGCGAGAATGAGCGCGTCTGGCGCGCGTGCCAATTACTCGAGCGCGGCGATGCCGGCGGTCTCGGCGAATTGTTGAACGAGTCGCATGAAAGCTCCCGCACAAATTTCCAGAACAGCACGTCGGAGCTGGATGAGCTTATCGATCTTGCGCGCAAACAGCCGGGCGTTCTCGGTGCGAGGCTCACCGGTGGCGGCTTCGGCGGCGCAATTATTGCGCTTTGCGAAACAGCGAGCGCGGCCGAAGCCGCGCACAACCTTGCGCACGGCGGTGCGCAAACATTCGTTTGTCGGCCAGCCGGTGGCGCACTGGCACGCAATTAAGTGGCACGGGGTTCCGAGTCCGTGAATCATCGGCAGGACGCCGGTGCCACCTGGCACGCTAAATCGCCGCCACGAATTCAACCATTCGCCGACGCGTCTGCTCGTCCGGCAAACGGCCGCGGCCAGCCTGCATATTGTCTTCGAGATGCTGTGGATTGTTCGTCGCCGGAATCGCGCAGGTCACCGCCGCATGCGCCACGATCCACTTCAGGAAAAATTGTGCCCACGAGCGGCAATCGAACTCCGCCGCCCATTCCGGCAGCGGTTTCGACCGGACGCGGCTGAACAGGTTGCCACCGCCAAAGGGCCGATTCGCCAGGACGGCCACTTGTCGATCTTGCGCCAGCGGCAGGAGCCGCTGATCGGCGTCGCGCTCCATGACCGAGTAATTGATCTGGAGAAAATCGAGCTGCTCACGACGCAAGACTTTCTCGACCTCCGGATGCGCACTCGTGCTCGAATGAGTGATGCCGATATAACGGAAACGGCCCTGCGCCTTCCATTCGCGCATCGTCGCCAGTTGCGTTTCGAGATCGACGAGGTTGTGCACTTGCATGAGATCGATCCGTTTGGTTTGGAAGCGCGACAACGAGCGCTCCATCGACTCGATTCCGGCCTGCTTACCCCGCGTCCAGACCTTGGTCGCGAAAAACAGGTAGTCGCGAAGGCCGAGCTTGGCGGCGAGCGTACCGATCACCTGCTCCGAGCGGCCATACATCGGCGACGAATCAATGACACGCCCGCCAAGTTTTACGAACGACGACAAAACCTCTCCGAGCTGCTTCTCGTTCTCGACCGTAAGATCGACATCGAACACCTGCCACGAGCCGAGCCCAATGACGGGCAACTTTTCGCCCGAGGCTGGAATGGGCCGCACGAGGACCTCGGCTGTGTTGAATCCTTCGACTCGACCAGGAAGCATTATGGCTGCGCCAGCACCGCCGATTAATTTCGCGGCTTTGCGTCGCGTCATGATCGAAATCTTCTGTCATTCCGAGCGATTTGCCAGTCCGGCTCGGACCGAGGAATCTCTTACCGTTAGACATTGATCCCGTCTCTGCGGGAGACTCGGCTCGACATGAGAAAAAGATGAACCGCCGCCATTTCGTGAAAATATCCGCTGCGACTGCGCTAACCTTACGCGCCGGATCGACATCATCATTAGCGGAAAACACCGTGAAGCCTCTCCGCATTCTTATTCTTGGCGGGACCGGATTCACCGGGCCCTACCAGGTTCGTTATGCTCTAAGCCGCGGCCACAAGATCACGATCTTCAACCGCGGCAAAACGCATCCCGGCGAATTGCCGCAGGAAGTCGAGCAATTGATCGGCGACCGAAACGGTCAGCTCGACGCGCTGAAAAATCGGCAATGGGACGTGGCGATCGATAACCCAACAACGCTGCCGGCGTGGGTGCGCGACGCTGCGCAGGTGCTCAAGGGCAACGTCGAGCGCTACGCGTTCATCTCCACGATCTCAGTTTACGGCGAACCAAAAGAAGCCGTCGACGAGAATGCGCCCACGGAGAAGTACGACGGTCCCGATCCGTACAAAGA
>QHPZ01000042.1 GCA_003219225.1 Verrucomicrobiota bacterium
AAGTCCGAGACTGTACAACCGGCGGGAGGTCCCACCGATCAGACCGAGTCTCACCAAACTGCGGCTGCCGACGAGACCAAAACGCGAACGCAGCCGACGGAGGACAGCTCTCCCGCTGCCAGCGCTCGGCAGACCAGCAAAAAGAAAACGCCCGTCGCGCAAACAACTCGCAAATCATCCGAAGACACCACTCTTGATCCGGCTATGGCTGCCGAAGAAGATGAATCGATACGTCGGGCTGGTCAGTTGCGTGCGCAATTTGTCGGCACGACTGAAGACGGCCGACTGCTTCTGCGGTTACCGTCCGGCGAAATCGTCAAAGTGACACCGCGTAACGAGCAAGAGCATGCGTTGGAGCCGCGGCGTCATCGCGGTGCGACTGAGCCCGAGCAGTATCCACGAGCGGAACCGGTGAACCCCGACGACGAGCCGCGCGATTGACGCTGCGACATCACTGCTTTTTTTCCGGCTCGACGTTCGGAATTTTTTTCCAATTCTCGATCTTGCCTTCGAACGCCTGCACGAACGCGTTTCGTATCGCCTTGAAAATCGTCGCAAAAATATCCGGCTGCGGGTGTTCGAACGTTCCGGAGAACGGCACCTTTGTGCCGAACCGGTCCTTCGGATAATTGCGAACGATTTGAGTGAGCGCGCCGATAATGGCTTCCCACACAAACGTGGCTGGATTCTCCGCGCTTTTTTCATTGAAGATCGTCATGTGATCGAAGACCGGCTCGACGTAGCCCTGATAGCCGCCCTGTTTTGCGCTCGCTTCCATCGCCATTCGGAAAACGCCTTCCTTGAACGTGAATCCGCCGTAGGCTTTGGCGAAATCGTTTAGTTTTACCAGCGGCAGGTCGCTGATCTCCAGATTGGCCGCGAAGGTGGGGCCCGCCGCGTAGGGGTCGAGCGAGATCTGCGCGCGCGCGTCGCCTGCGCGCAACGGCCGGCCTTCAATCCGAATATCTGCAATCAAACTCTTAGAGAGCTTTTTGCTGTTGGTCAGGTTCACCGCGACCATTTGGACGCGATCGACGGGGATGTCGACCTTCGGTTCGCGACTGTAATCGCGGTAGTGGATCTCGCCATTGTGGACCGCGAACCGGTTAATCTTGAGCGGATAAAGTTGTTTGATCTTTTCCGCCCATGGCGCGTCGACCGGCGCCTGCTGACTCTCCTTCGTCGGGCCGTTCACGAGATTCATTTTGGGCGTGTGAATCTCGATGTTGCCGACGGCCGCGTGCTCGAAGATGAGCGCGTGCCATTGCACGGAAAGATCGACAAGCGGCGCGGCGAAGAACGGCACCGGCACTTTGCCGCTCGTTTTCTTGATGTCGATGTTGTGGATCTGATACGCGCCGCGCCAGAGGTGCAGCGTCACCGCCGCGACGTGCGCCCGATAACCGGGAATCTCGGAGAGCTTGCGATTGACGTAATCGCGCACCCAGATCGCGAGATAAGTGTGCACCACTACGAAGATTGCGATCACGACAATCGCAAGCCAAAACCACCAGCGTTTTGCGAGCGACTTCATCCCTCAGAAATCCGTGAACGCAGTATGCAACTGCATTAAGGGAACGCGAGTGCGAATGAGAATGGCTGTATTCGCAGCGGGCGCAGCTATAGCGACCCCAAAAGTTTCGGGGTCGCTCAACTTCTCTCTGGATAAAGCGCGCCGCTCGCACGGCATCTCGAGGGCGCTAGAAATACGTCCTCTTGTTTCTCTCAGCTCGATTCTTAGCACAATGAACACACGCCACGTCTCGCGGCGTCGTTTGATTACATTTCTGCTTTGCGCAAACGCGACCGGGCTCACTCTGTTCGGCCTAACAGTTAACAGATTGCCGGATCCCGCTGCGCTACGGCGTCGTCTAGACAGAATTTCTTTTCGTCGACGCAATGGTTTGTTCGATCCAGCACGAATCCGAACGACGACAAGACCTTTCACGTTTACGTCGAATCGACCAGCGGCGGACCGGTGCACTTGCTTTGACAGTGAGAACGTCGATACGCGCGTCAATGGTGGCGACACGAACGAAACGAAATCGAACTTCGGCAGCAGCTCTCTTCTTAATACTTGGGACTGACCCCTTCTGCGCTTGCAAATGCCTCCGATGAGAACAGATCAGCCGCGCATCAACATTCGTCGTGCCGCCCTCATCTTTGTCGCGGGTATCATCACCGCATCGTGTTCCGAGAAGCCGGCGCCGGAGCGGGAAAAGGATGCATCTGAAGCGTCGCACAAGCTGGTGCGCGAGTCGGAAGTGAAAACTGAGGAGCGGCGGCCCGGCGAAGATAAGATCGGGGAAGATTGCGTCGCTTTCGTCCGCTCTACTAAGGTTGTTCCTGCTCGGGCAGCGAGCGCCGATTGTCCGGGATGTCCTGCCGGAGGGACCGACGTGTTGGCCTTCCGCCACATGAAAACGGATTCAGTCTCCTGCTCTAACGATACCTGCACTGTTTTGGTGACGATTCGCGCGGTGTTCAATCCCGGTGCAGGCGAAACAATCGCTGGAGGACTGACTGCCTGGATTCCTCCGGACCAGCGAAGCGCATATTTGAGTGGGCACACGCCATCGGGCGAACAGTTGTACCACGTCCAGATCACCTACAAGCGTCGCGGCGAAGAATGGAGGGCCGTCGAATTCGATCGCGCGCGTGTCGAATAAGTCCGATTGGCGGACCGGATGGGGAATGATGTTCTCGTGTTTATCAGCCGGCGCGCGATATTGACGGATGGCTCACGTGCACATCTCGATTGTCGGAGCGATGCTCATCGCTCTCTTCTCCATGACAGCCGTGGCAACACCGCCTCCAAGCACGAGCGGAATAGAAGGCACGATTGTCGTCTCGCCGACCCGCCCCGGACCGATCAGGAAAGATGAGGAGCCGAGTGTTGCGCCTGTGCGTAACGCGCAGTTCGCGCGTCAAGACGTTCACGACGGATGGCGAGGGTCGCTTCCAAGTCGCGTTACCCCCTGGTCATTACGTTATCGTGAGAGAAGGCACCCCTCCGCGGATCGGCCGCTGGCGTTTCGAGGCTGATGTCGTCGCTGGCCAGGTGACCAAGGTGAACTGGACTGCCGACAGCGGGATGCGCTGAACCTGCTCCCTACGGTAGGCTCCTTCGACAACAAAAGTTTTTAACGCGCGCGCCGGGAAAAGATACAGCCGGATGGTTGTCCGAAAACGAAAAGGAGACATTCGGCGTTTCACAAGACGGGCAGGTGAGGGTTTGTGATTTGCCTCTGACACCCCTTAGCCATGAAAACAAAAAAAATCCGTCGCACCGCTTTCTTCCACTTGCGCGCTCTTATCACAGCTTTCCTGTGCCTCGCCGCAGGAATGCTCACTTTGTTCGCACTCGGAGCCCCCGCGCAGCCCGACAACAACACACAGACGATTCGTTCGTTCCGCTGGCTGACGCGGCTGGCATCGAGCGTCGGGATAGAGTCACTAGGACAACCAGGTGGCGCGGTCAAACTGGACAAGTATCCGGCAGAGCGACCGCCAGGAGCAACTCAGCCGCCCGCACGCCCCTATACCGGTCCGGTGCAGCTTCTGCACCCGGTCACGGCAGTTCGCAGCGGCAAGTTGCGGGACATGCGACCGATCGATCC
>QHPZ01000210.1 GCA_003219225.1 Verrucomicrobiota bacterium
GATCTTCGCCAGGACGATTCCGTTAATGCGACGACCGCAAAAGATCTTCAGCTTCAAACTGAAGGCGAGCACAAAGCCGATGCGCTCTCCCATTTTGTTGAAGCAACCGCCTTCGAAGAAAATGGCGAGATCGACAAGGCGCTCGAGGCCTATCGCAAAGTGCTGAATGTCGATCCCGGCCAAGCGGATCTCGCTGCGCATGTCGCCGCCTTGCTGGCGCGGGAGGATGATTTTCCCCAAGCCATCGACGTCCTCAAAGATGCCATCAGCGCTAATCCGAACGCGCCGGAGCCGTATCTCCAGCTCGCATTTATCTATGCAAAATACCTGAAGAAGACCGACCAATCAGTCGCTCAGGTGAATCGGGCCATCGCGATTAATCCGCGCAACATCGAGGCCTATCAACGCCTCTACGAAATCGAAATTGCCGCCGGCGAGGAAAAGAAAGCGCTGCAAGCGCTCGACCGCGCGAGTAAACTTCGGAGCGACGATCCCAATTTCTGGGCCGGGCTGGGCAAACTTTACGCGGCCATCGTGTTCAAGCCCGACGTCGAGCCAAAACCAGCCGATATCAATCGCGTCAACGAGTTCTTCGAAAAAGCCGCCGAGCACGCCGCCGATGATCCGGCCGTGTTGAAAGACGTCGCCGATTACTACGCTGCTTCGCAGCAGATCAAAAAGGCGATTCCGCTTTATCTTCGCGTTCTGGAACTGCAGCCAGACGATGTAAACGCGCGCGAAAAATTGGCGAGCGGTTTCGTCGCGACCAACCAGCGCGCCAAGGCCGTAGAGATGCTCGAGTCAGTTATTCGAGAGCACCCCGAAAAATATCAGCCCTACGATCTGCTCGCCGAGGTGCTGGATGATGAAGCGCGCGCGCTGGAGCGCTCAAACCAAATCGAGGCGGCTAAAAACGCCTTTAAGAAAGCGGCAGCCAATTATGAGCAAAGCCTCCTTATCAATCCCGCCCACCTTACCACCTGTCTCCGATTGGCCGAGTTACTTCTCGGCCCGGTCAAAGACGCCGAGCGCGCGGTCAGCGTCTTGAGCGAGGCGCGACGCCGCTTCCCAAACGCGCCGGAGATCGTCTACTACCTCGCGCTCGCCCAACGCGAAGCCAAGCACCCGCAGCAAGCCGTCGCGACCTTTGAAGAAGCGCGACATGAAGCAGAGATGGAAGATAGCGAGATCGTAAACGCCCGTTTTTATTTCAACTACGGCGCCACCGCCGAGCAGGCGGGTCTCTATGAAAAAGCCGCCGACTTATTTCGCAAAGCCATCGCGATGGACCCGGCGAACGCTGCCGACGCCTGTAATTACCTCGGCTACATGTGGGTCGAGCAGAACCAGCACCTCGACGAAGCCGAAGCCATGATCAAACGGGCCGTGCAAAGCGAGCCGAACAATGGCGCCTTCCTCGACAGCCTCGGCTGGCTCGAATTTCGCCAGGGAAAATTCGAACAGGCCCTCACCGATCTGCAGCGCGCGGCCAAAAATATGACGCACGACGATCCGGTCGTCTTTGAGCATATCGGCGACACGTACCTGAAGCTGCAGCGTGTGCCTCAGGCATTGGAAGCGTGGCAGAAGGCGCTCAGTGTGGACCCGCAGAACAAGAATCTCGTCCAGAAAATTGAAAGTACTAAGACGATGATGAGCAAAGGCGAGCCGCAGAAGAGTGGTCCACCGCTATAGCCAAACAAATGTCAATCTTGATCTGCGGCACGACAGGCGCGCGCGACCTGCACACGCAACTCGCCTCGCTCATCCAGCTAAGTTGCTCGAGAGCTCTTTGTTCGCTGTCGCGATGAACAAATACCCCACGCCCTGGCAGCGCAAGATCATGAGGGCGGTGCTCTCCAGCGTGTTTGTTGTTCTCCTAATCGTGATTGCCGGCTCGGCGATTTGGGTGGCCGCGAATCTCATCGCCTTTCTCCAGCCCATTTTGATCCCGGTCGCCATCGCCGGCATTCTCGCTTATCTGCTTGATCCGCTGGTCACGAAGATCTCACGCGGTGGCCTTGGCCGGACCAAAGCGGTGCTTCTCATCTTTGCCGTTGCGTTGGTCGCATTCGGCGGGCTCGTCTCGTGGCTGGGGCCCACTATCTCGATACAGAGCGCGAACTTTGCCCGCGAACTGCCCAACTACACGCAAAAGGCGCGCGATCGGATTGTCGATCTCATCGTGCAATACAATCGCGCGTTCGGTTCGCCAAGCGGCACGCGCGCAAAATCCACATCCACCACATCAGGGATCGTAAATCTGCTCCTGGGAACACCGGCTTCCCATGCGCAGGCGACCGCAGCCGAACAGGCGACCATCGGCCCGCCGCTGCCGGACACGATATCTTCTCCCGCCGAAGCGATCGCGCCGGCTCCAGCAAAGATTAGCTCAGCTGACCGGCAGCGCTTTCAAGCGCGCGTCGACAAACTCATTCCCAATCTGGAGAGATATGTCCCGACTCTCGCCGAGAAATTTTGGGACCTGCTAAAAAAGAGCATCGGCGGTTTCCTCGGATTTACCGGGTTTCTTTTCAGTCTCGTGCTCGTGCCGATCTATCTGTTTTTCCTGCTCAAGGAGCGGCCGAGCATCGAACGCCGCTGGAAAGATTACCTGCCCCTGCGCGACTCGCCGCTCAAAGACGAAGTCGCGGAAGTTCTCTCGGAAATTAATCACTACATCATCGCCTATTTCCGCGGCCAGCTCCTCGTCTGTCTCGTGGACGGTTGTTTGATCGGAAGCGCGCTCACACTGCTTGGGCTTAACTTCGCGCCATTGATTGGCGTGATGGCTGTGATTCTGACGATGATCCCGTACATCGGCATCGTCATTTGCTGGATTCCAGCCGTGGTGATCGCCGCATTTCAATGGGGCGACTGGAGCCATCCCATTTACGTGACATTGATTTTCGTGATCATCCAAAACCTCGAAGGCATGTTTTACGCGCCGCGGATCGTGGGCGACTCGGTCGGGCTTCATCCCATGACCGTGATCGTATCGATCTTTGTCTGGGGCCTGCTTATCGGCGGCCTGCTTGGACCGATTCTGGCCGTGCCGTTAACTGCCACGCTCAAAGTGTTGCTGATGCGTTATGTCTGGGGCCGGCGGTTGCGTGAAGAAGAAATCGCCGCCGTCGAGCACGTGCCAGTCGTCGCCGAAGCCGAACATTCCGAGGCTTAGCCGTCAGACCAATCGGCAGAGCAGTCGCCGGTTGCATTCTCTAGCCGCCGCGCGGATAAGCAAAAGCGATGGCGGCAGAAGGCAGACGCGTTCGGCGTAGAAAAAAACATCCATCGCGACGCGGCCTCAAATCTCTTCCCGATTTGCTTCGCCGGTCCCGGCCATCGCAGGTTGCGCTGCTCATCGCCGTCACGGCCCTTGCTTTTATTCTCGGCACGATCTTCTCGCGTTATACCTCCGACATTTATAACAGCTGGCGACAGAAACGTCTGCTCACGCGCGCCAACGTTTTGCTCAGTCAGGCCGAGTCCAACAACACGACCGCAGCCGATCGGGAAAGCGCGCTGGACGAAGCGATGCGAATCGCGAAGGAAGTTGTGCGGATCAAACCCGATTCCCTTCCCGCGTATTACGTGCTGGCCGAAGCTGCCGAGAAGCGCAACCTCGAGGAAGCCGTTGCCTGGCGCGCGCAGATCGCGCGGATTCTCCCACACGAGCTCGACAGCCAGCTTAATCTCGCCTCGGCGGCGCTGCGCTTCGGCCGGCTCGATCTCGCCCGCAAAGCGCTCGATCATGTGCCCGCCAGTCTGCGCGATCGCGCTGCGTTTCACGTCTTCGCCGGTTGGCTGGCTCGCGCCGAAGGCAACTACGCCGGGCAGGAAGAGCAGTTCGCGGCCGCTGTCAAGAAAGAGCCGGAGAACGATCTCTACCAATTCAATCTTGCCGTTCTGCGAATCCGCTCCCCTGACCCGGAAAAAAATGCAAACGCGCGCGCTACACTTGAGCGGCTCGCACAGACGCCGGGTTTTCGCACTGGCTCGATCCGTGCCTTGCTTAATGACGCCGTCGCGCGCAACGATTTCGCCGCGGCCGATGATCTCGCTCAACGGCTGCAGATGTCGCCGCAGGTCACGTTTAGCGACTACCTGCTGTGCCTGAATTTTTATCGAAAGCTCGACCAGAAAAAATTCGAAGCGCTGCTCGAAAAAGTGAAACCGGTGGCGGCGCACAATCCAGCCGACACGGCGCTGTTGATGGATTGGCTGAACACGAACGGGCTCGCCGGCGAGGTGCTTAAATGGAACGACAAACTCCCGGCGGAGATCAGTACACAGCCGCCGGTGGCGATCACGGTCGCCGAAGCTCTCGCCAACTTGAAAAACTGGTCGCGACTCAAACGCTGGACCCGCGCCGGCTCGTGGAGAGACGCCGATTACCTGCGGCTGGCTTTTCAGGCGCTGGGCGCGCGCGAATCGCGCCAAGCCACGGCCGATGCTGAGTTCGCTTCGCTTTGGCGCACGGCTGAGCGCGATGCCGACGAGCAACCCGACCGTCAAATCAAGCTCGCCCGGCTCGCGGCCAAATGGAATTTCTCCATCGAAGCCGATGCGCTCTGGTCACGCGTTGCCAAAAATCCGGCGACACGACGCGAAGCGCTCGACGCGCTTTACCATCTCTATCGCGACAAGAACGAGTTACGAAAACTCTACGAAGTTCTGCAGCAACTGCACCAGACCGCGCCGAGCGATGCGGCCATTACGGCCAACCTAGCGCGACTCGGACTTGTGCTTGACCAAAACACCGAAGAAGCCCACCGCCTCGCGAAGGAAGCTTACGACCGCGCGCCTGATGATATGAATTGTGCCGTCACCTACGCCTTCTCACTCTACGGCCTCGGCCGCAGCAACGAAGGCCTCGAGATCATTAAAAAACTACCTCCCGATCAGTTGCGCGATCCGCACGCCGCCGTTTATCTCGCCGCACTTTTGCTCGATGAAAACCAAAACGACGCCGCCAGGGAATTCATCGACGCCGCCGAGCGCGGCCCAATTTATTTGGAAGAAAAACGCTTACTCGACGAAGCCAAACAAAAACTCGCCTCGCCGTCAGCCACGCCTGCTCCGAGCCCGGCGCCGAGTCCCGTAACAACACCTACCGCGCCGATCACTCCCGGGGGCGCAGCGCCGTCCACTCCTCCATCTCCGCCTTAGTCATCCGACAACGCTCGTCGAGACGCGCGTCGCGCAAACCTTGCGCGCGCACATCGTGCAGGTATTGCGCGCGCGACAGCAGCGTGCCCTGACAGACCCGCTCACTTGCGGCAGTGTTTGCTTCCGCTCGCAGTCTGTCCGTTAGGTCTCCAACGACAGCGGCGGGGATACGATCTCGCTCGCTCGGATAAACGAATCCGAAGAGCACCAGATGGCTGAGCAGCACGCGCCAATCGGGCCCGAAGCGCTGGACGAGATGCGACCAATCGATTCGTTCGGCGCAATTCAACAGCAAGTGCGCCACGTCTGCGCCATCATAGCGTTCGCGTTCCATGATGTAGGACTTCATCCAAATCATTTCCTCAGGCGCGCAAACCTTCGTCGATACATCCAGCACTTCTTGAGTCGGCGCGCGGGCAAACCAGGAATCGTCGACTTCGCACAGGCCGTTGCCGCCGCGGTAAATGATGTCGATCAAATCTTCGCCCTGAAAGATTTTCGCCAGCCAATGCGGGTGCGTTTTCTCGGTGCGGTAGCCGTGTCGCCGAAACATCTCCAGCGTTAGATCGACATCGACTGCTCGGACCAAGAGATCGAAGTCTTTCGTGTTCCGCGCGATCCCGGTGTAAAGCGCCATGCTAAACGCCCCGCCGACCATGAACGGCACGCCTTCGCGCTGGAGCAATTGCATGCTCTCGCGGTAGAATCTGACCGCGTCGTTCAGATTCACCGCGTCGGTCATTGTTCGGTTCATCCCACTTCAACAACGTGAATGCTGCGTAACTTGCGTGCATCACGGCCACTGCGACGGGCACAATCGTTTCCTATCTCGGAATGAACCAGCCAAAACTGCGCGTCGCCGCCGTCGCCGACATTCACTACGGCAAACATTCCCGTGGCGCGTTGCATGACTTGTTCGCCAAATGCTCGCAACAGGCCGATGTCCTCCTGCTTTGCGGTGACCTGACCGATTACGGCCTGGCCGAGGAAGCCGAAGAGTTAATCGTCGATCTTCGCTCGGCCGTCCACGTCCCGATTGTGGCCGTACTCGGCAATCATGATTTCGAATCCGGCCAGCCCGAGCTTGTCCGCAAAGTTCTCGAACAAGCTGGCGTCACCGTACTGGATGGCGAGTGCGCCGAGATCGAAGGCGTCGGTTTCGCCGGCGTATGCGGTTTCGCCGGCGGCTTTGGCCGCCGAATGCTCAACCCGTGGGGCGAAGCGTTGATCAAGCAATTCGTCAAAGAAGCGATCGATCATGCCGTGCGGTTGGAGCAGGCGCTAGCCAAACTGCAGACGGAGAAGAAAGTCGCTGTGCTTCACTACGCGCCGATTCGCGCCACGGTCGTCGGCGAAGATCCGGAAATTTTTCCGTTCATGGGCTCGTCGCGCCTCGAGGAGCCGATCAACCGGTTTCGCGTCTCCGCCGTATTTCACGGTCATGCTCACAACGGCGCGCTCGAAGGCAAGACCGCTACGGGTATTCCCGTTTACAACGTCTCGATGCCAGCGGTGCAAAAACACGCGCCTAACGACCCGCCGTTTCGAATTGTCGAAGTCTAATCGGAAAACGTCGAACGCCCAACGTCGAATTCAGAGTTCTGAGTTCAACATTCGGCGTTCAACGTTTGGCGTTCTTGTTAGTCTTTGTACGGATCAACAATATCGCGTCCCGCCATGGCAACGCCGATCGGATGCAGCGTGTGCAGGACGCGAATCGTGCCGGCGTGCGCCGCCAGCACATCCGGCAAACGCCGGTAGGCTTGTGGCGCCTCGTCCAGATCGCCGCCGCGCAAAACAATATGTCGATCTCGCAACCACTTCATCATCTCGTCGTGCCTGACGAGTCCGTCCTGCCGGATGCGTTTGTTGCCGACCTTGATGAATTTCCCTTTCGCCGCGGTGCGCGACATGATCCGCCCCGCGCCGTGAATCGTCGAAAATAATGCCTGGCGCGATCCCTTCTGCCCGGGAAACGCCGGCGTCGCTCCCTTGCGCACGACCCAATATTCCTCGCCATTATGTTTCTCGCGCCAGGCGAAGTTGTGATGATTGTGCACTTCTTCGAGAATTTTGGCGTGAAGAATTTCCCTCGCGACGTGCCGCGCGACGGCTTCGCGTCCCGCGTAGGCGTAACGGCCGGCCAAATGCATTCCGGCAAGATAGTCCTGGCCGATCGCTGATTTTTCGTCGATCACCGTTGGCGACACATCCATTCCGTCTTTGCCGCCGGCGGCTTTTAAAAAATGCGTGGCCGTTTTATGTCCCAGGCCGCGCGATCCGAAATGCACGCCCACCCAGACCCGGTCCTCTTCGTCAGCAAAAATGTCGACGTAATGATTGCCGCCGCCGACC
>QHPZ01000211.1 GCA_003219225.1 Verrucomicrobiota bacterium
ACCGTTGGAGGCCGTGCCGCAAAGTACCATCGCCAGGTTCGCCGGTACGACTAACCAATCCGCGATCACAGCAGATTCTCCGGTCACGTCGGAGCGGGCGCATTATTTCGATGCGGGCGCGACCCAGAAAATTTCCGAAGGTTTCAATGTTGGCATCGACGGCTTCTACAAGAGCTCGCACTCGGTGCTGGACGAAGGGCAGTTCGGCGAAGCGCTCATCCTCTCCTCGTTCAATTACAAGCGCGGCGAAATCTACGGCGGCGAACTGACCGCAAACTATGATCACGGTCCGTATTCTGCCTACGGAAATCTGGCCTATGAGTGGGCGCGTGGGACCAACATCAGCTCCGCGCAATTCCTTTTTGACCCGGACGAATTCGCCTACATCAAGAAGAACTGGGTGTTTCTGGACCACGATCAGCGTTTCACCGGCTCGGTCGGCCTCGCCTACACGTTGGACGACTGGCGTGCCGCGGTTGATGGGCTTTATGGCAACGGCTTGCGTCGTGGTTTCGCGAACACGATGAAGAATCATCCGTATGAAACATTCAATCTCAGTTTGCAGCGCTCATTCACCATTCCAAAAGCCGGCACACTTAAAGTCCGCTTCGACGTGGTGAATGTGTTCGACAAGATCTACGAACTGCGCGATGGCAGCGGGATCGGAGTCGGCGCGCCGCAATTCGGTCAGCGTCGCGGCTTCTACGGCACGATTGTCTACGATTTTTGAAACGCTCTAATTATTAGT
This sequence comes from Verrucomicrobiota bacterium, assembly GCA_003219225.1. Lineage (GTDB taxonomy): Bacteria > Verrucomicrobiota > Verrucomicrobiia > Chthoniobacterales > UBA10450 > AV17. Next base: position 749 of record QHPZ01000211.1, read on the forward strand.
TGGTGGAAACTGAGCGGGCCTAGGTTGGGCCGCTCGGAAACTCCTTGCGAAACAAATCGCTCGAAAGCAAACTCGCGCTCAATGCCGCTGCGCGCTCTTCGAATTCGACCGGCCTGGTCTGGCGGCATCACTGTCTTCCTGCTCATTGCAGCGATTATGTTGATGCTTGGTCTGTCCGCTGCTCCGAACTTGCACGAACGCGTTCACCCTACGGCCACGTCGTTTCATGAATGCGCGGTTACGCTGATTGCTTCCGGCAGTTGTCATCACACCGCTGCCGCGTCGTTCCCGATCGTCGCTGCGACTGACGTAAAATTTTCGCATACTCCGACGCTAACTTCGCACTGGGTTGAATCGCCATTTCTCGTCGCCAGCATTTTCGAGCACGCGCCGCCGGCAAACTCCTGACCGGTTGATTCACGGCCGCTTCCGCGGATGGCGGCGCGAGCGCGTTCCTGCGCCGTCAGATCAACCTGCGCCCGAACGCATTCGTTGGGCTTTGCGCCCAGGATTTGAACCAGGAGTGTGAATGAAAAAATTTTATGTCGGTTTGTTGGGCATTTTGCCGATCGCAATCGCATTCGGTCAAAGTCCCAGCTCAACTCCATCGGGAGAGATGGAAAGTTTGCGCCAGCAAGTGCAATCGCTGACCGAAACCGTGAAAACGTTGCAGCAGCAGATGCAACAGCAACAGGCCACGATCGACCGAATGAACCAGGAAAACGCGCCGGCTAATGCTGAGCCGTCGCCCATCGCAGGCGCGGCCGTGTCACCGTCCGCGTCACCGGCGGGGAGTACAGCGGGGCAGTTTCCGACCGAAGATACATCGGTCGTCGCAACGACAACAACGACTGCTCCGGCCGCTTCCCCTGCCGCCTCGGCAGGAGCGTTTCCGACCACTGATACTTCAGTGGTCGCAGCCACGCCGGAAACAATCTCGACCACGGGCGCCGGCGCGTCGTTAACCCAACCGATCACGATCGGCGGCGGCCGCAATTACATGAACATCTCCTTCGACGGCTTGTTCGCGCTCGCTTATTCGAGCGCGCGCGATCTCGATCACATCGAAGTGGGCGATCACGATCCGCAGCAGCGCGGCTTCAACGCCCGCAACATCGAGCTCGCGTTTGACGGCGCGGTTGATCCGTACTTCGAAGGCTTCGCCAATATTGTTTTCAAGCTCGACAACGACAATCAGACCGAGGTCGAAGTCGAGGAAGCGTTCCTGCAAACGACCAGTCTCCCGTTCAACCTGCAATTGAAGGCCGGACAGTTCTTCGCCGCGTTCGGCCGAATCAATCCGACCCATCCGCACACGTGGGATTTTGCCGATGCGCCGATTGTCCACGGCCGTTTGTTAGGCCCGGACGGTTTGCGCGGCGTGGGCGCGCAGATCTCCTGGATCGTGCCTGTACCGTGGTATTCGCAGTTGATCTTGGCCTCGCAAAACGGACGGGGCGGCACCGGATTTTCTTTTCGAAATCCCGGCGAGGACGGAATTTTCTTCGGCCGCGAGACGACCGATCGCGAAGCGCGCGGCCTGCAGGATTTCGTCTGGATCCCGCGCTGGGAAAATTCGGTCGATCTTACCCCGACGCAGGTCGTGCTGGCCGGAGTCTCCGGCGCATTCGGCTCAAACGAGACCGGCGCCAATTCGCGTACCCAGATTTACGGCGGCG
>QHPZ01000212.1 GCA_003219225.1 Verrucomicrobiota bacterium
GTATTTTCGCGCCTGCGCGGCGATCGCTTCGCGCAGTTGCTTGAGATCGTCGGCGAGAATTTGCGCCGATTCGTTCAACTGCACGGCGAGCGAGGTATCGAGAATGTCGGATGAGGTGAGCCCCTGATGAATCCAGCGCGCGGCCGGGCCGACGTAGCTGGCGACGTTTTCCAGGAAAGCGATGACATCGTGGTTGGTGCGCTCTTCGATCTCGAGGATCTCAGGAATGGAAAAGCGCGCGCGCTTGCGAATCTCGGCGGCGTCCTCCTTCGGTCTCGATCTCGAGCCAGATCTCGAATTTGCGCTGGTCAGTCCAAATCTCCCGCAGCCGCGGGAGCGAGTAGCGAGGAATCACGCGGCAAGATAGAAGGCCGGCGGGCGCGGGAAAGTGGTTTTATGATTCGCAAACGGGAAGTGGTAGGGACGGACCGCCGGGCCGTCCGCGGCGCGCTCGGCGAGCGCGCCCTACCAAAAACGAAAACGCTCCAGCTTTGTGCTGGAGCGTTTGCGGAAAGCCGATTGTCGATCTTCGCTCAGCAGACCTTGGCGCGAATGAAACGGCCGTCGCTTTGCACGCGGACTTTGCCGCTGGCCAACAGGTCGGCCACGGTAGCGACGGTTTCCTTGGTGTTGCGTGTGCAGGAACTGACGGCCACGATCAAGTCGCCGAGGGAAAGTTTCTTGGAGCGAGGTTTCAAGATGAGATTGTGTTTCTTCATTGGAACGACTCCTTTTGACAGCAACTCCCGCGCCAGCGTTCAATCTGAATAACCCCTCGGTGGCGACGGCCGAGTTGTTGGCGAGTTATTCGCGGCCGGAGTGATGATATGCTGACAAGAGTGTTAGGTTTGTGAACACATTGGGGATTTCCGAGGTGATTAACCGCTTGCTCTCCCGCGGCTGCGGGATCGCTCGAGGTCGCGGAGATCGCAGAAGACAAACAAAGTGAAGGACGTCGCGCTATCGCCGCCTGGACACGCCTGTCGCTCCAGCTTATTCCGTGCGCCGCGGTTTCGTCAGCCACATACTCACGATGTAAAGCGCGGCGAAAGCGAGCACGACGAGCAGAAGGAAATGCGATTGGCTACGGATGAAGTGCAGAAGGGCATCGGGATCGGAGAGAAGCTGCGGCTCAAGCTGGTGCGCGCGCCGGCCGAGCCACGCCAGGATTGCGCAAGAGATCGCCGAGCCAGCGAGAGTCGTGTAGCTGAAGACCGCGAAGTTCATCCGCACAATTCCGGCAGGGATCGAAATGAGGTGACGCGCGCCCGGTAAAAGACGGGCGAAGAAAATCCCGCCGGCTTGGTAGCGGGCGAGCCAGTGCTCGGCTTCATCCAATTTTTTGGGCGGAAACAAAAAGAAACGCCCGAACCGCAGGACGAGCGGCCGACCGATCCAGCGCGAGACCCAGTACATCGCCGCCGCGCCGAGATATGCGCCGAATGTGCCGGCGAGAATCACGCCTGCAAAACTAAGCCGCCCCTGCGCGGCCAGGAAAGCAGCGGGCGGCAGCACCACTTCCGCGGGAACGGGCAGCGGTGTGCTTCCGAGCGCCATCAGCACGATAATGCCGAGATAGCCGCCGGTGAGGACCCACTCGAACCAAAGTTGAACTAAATGATGCATATTGTCATTCCGAGCCAAGTTCGAGAGCTTGCACTGAGCGAACTCGAACGTGAATCTCTCAATATTGGGCCGTCCAACAGCCGATGTAGTTCAATCTGAAATTTGAAATCTGCAATCTGAAATTCCCCGATGTCGATCTACCGGCGCGCTCTTCGCTATTACCGGCCGTTCTGGCCACAGACTCTAGTTGGTTTGCTGCTCTCGCTCTGCGGAGTTGGCCTGAATCTGCTGAAGCCCTGGCCGTTCAAAATCATTGTTGACGATTTTCTGCGGCCAACTTTGCCGGCGCGCGGCGATTGGCGGGTCTGGATTCCCCTGCTCTGCCTTGCGCTGGTCGTGATCCAGCTGCTGTGGGGACTCGTCAATTCAGTGATGACATATCTGTTTATCAAAACCGGACTGCAGGCGCTGTTGAAACTTCGCACCGAGCTATATGCCTACCTGCAATCGCTCTCGCTCAAACATCACGACGCGCGCCGAGCGATTCGAGCTTTCGCGTGGCCTACGATTCGCAATCGGTTCAGACGATTTACAACAAAGGTCTCACAAACATGTTTGGGTCAACGGTCACATTGATCGGCACCTTCGTGATCATGGTGCGGCTGGATTGGCAGCTGACCCTGCTCTCGTTGGCCATTGTGCCGTTAATTGTCGGCACGATTTATCTTTTCTCGCGCCGGATCCGCGCGGCTTCAAAGACGATTCAGGAACGGGAAAGCGCGCTCTTGGCCCAAACGCAGGAAGGTCTCAGCTCGATTCGAATGGTGCACGCGTTCGGGCGCGAGGAATTCGAGATCGGGCAATTTCACCGTTACGCGCAACAAAGCCTGCAGGCCAATCTGCGGCTGCAGCTGACGAACGTGAACAGCTCGCTCGTCATCAGCACGTTGATGGTAGCGGCGACGGCGGCAATGTACTACGTCGGCACGCTGCACGTGCTCGAGGGGCGACTAACGCTCGGATCGTTGCTCGTGTTCAGCGCGTATCTGTTGATGCTCTATCAGCCGCTCGAATCACTCACTTATACGGCGTGGGCGATGGAAGGCGCGAGGGCGGGTGCGAAACGTTGTTTCGAAGTGCTCGACCGGCAGGATGACGTGGTCGACGCGCCGGACGCAGTTTCAATCGATAAAGCCGAAGGCGCGCTCCAGTTTCAAAGCGTCGCATTCGCCTACGATCACGACCGGCCGATTCTTGAACATGTCGATCTTGCGATTGCGCCGAATCAGATCGTGGCGATCGTGGGTGGCACCGGCGCGGGTAAAAGCACGCTGCTAAGTTTGGTGCCACGCTTTTACGATCCGACCGCGGGCGCGGTGATGCTCGGCGGTCTCGATTTGCGGAGTATCACGAAAAGATCGTTGCGCGCGCAGATTGGGATCGTCCTGCAAGATACGCTGCTGTTTTCCACGACGGTGCGCGAGAACATTGCTTATGGCCGACCGGACGCGGCTGACGAAGAAATCATTGAGGCGGCGCGTCGCGCGCAGGCCCATGAATTCATCCGGCAGTTGCCCAATGGATATGCGAGTCAGGTCGGCGAACGCGGCGCGCATCTGAGCGTCGGTCAGCGGCAGCGAATTGCTGGATGAGCCAACTTCGGCGCTCGATCCGGCAACTGAAGCTGCAATTATGGAAACAATCAGCGAGTTGATGCGCGGGCGGACGACGCTGATCGCGACCCACCGGCTGGCCGCGATTCACGATGTCGATCAAATCATTGTGCTCGAGCGCGGCCGCATCGTCGAACATGGTCGCGGGCCGGAGCTGGTCGCGCGCGGCGGCGTTTACGCGCAGCTTTACCGCGCCGGGAAATTTCAGACATGAAGGTGGCGCAACTTTTCAAGGTGCGCGGCAAGTTGCAAACTTGCCCCACATTATGAGCAACGTGCGGCAAGATCGACATGTGGAAAGCGACTGGTGGCCGGAGCCGATTCCGCCGAACGTCGAGTTTGGCGAAGGATTTTATTGTGAGACGGCGCAGATTTTTCGAATGCTGAAAAACAAGCAGCCGGGCGCCGTCGTCATCGGTAAACACGTCTCATGTTATGCTGGCTGCTCGTTCGCTTTGGGTAAGAACGGCCGCTGCACGATCGGCGACTTCAGTTTGGTCAACGGCGCGCTGATCATGGCTGAGGAACGAATCGACATCGGCTCGCATTGCCTGATCTCGTGGAATGTCGGCCTGGCCGATTCGGATTTCCATCCGCTGGAGCCGGCCCAGAGGCTGGTTGACGCGCAGGCGCTGGCGCCGTTTTACAAGAACCGGCCGCCGCGTCCGCGCCTCAAAACCGCGCCGATCAAAATCTGCGACAACGTCTGGATCGGGATGAACGCCGTGATTCTGAAGGGTGTGACGATCGGCGAGATCTCGGTTGTCGCGGCGGGATCGGTTGTTACGAAAAGCGTGGAGCCGAACACTGTCGTGGCCGGTAACCCGGCGGTGGTGGTGAGGGAATTGTGAATCGTGACTGGTGATTAGTGAATAGAAGGTTCGATTCACCATTCACTGATCACAATTCACAGCCGCGGCTTCGTTAATGAGAAAAAACAAGAAAAGCTTTATGGGCTCGATCCCGATTGCGGGCGTAATCTGGCAGCACATCCATTACATCGTCGGTCTGCAGCGGCTCGGACATGACGTTTACTACATCGAGGATTCGGCTCGGCTGCCTTACAATCCAGAGACGTTCGAGATCACGGACGAATTCGATTACACGACGCATATCCTGAATCGATTGGCACACGAGTTTGAGTTCACAAACCACTGGGCCTTTTGTGCGCGCTACCTGAAGCGACATCCGACAGCGGGTCTGCCGCTTAAAAAAATCCGGCAATTGTATCGCGAAGCGGACGCGATCCTCAACATCTGCGGTGCGCAGGAGTTCAATGACGATCTGCTCGTGAGCGACCGCATCGTTTATGTCGAGAGCGATCCAGGCGTCGAACAGATCAAGGTCGATAACGGGCGAAGATCGACAATCGAGTATCTCGGGCGGCATTGCGCGCTGTTTACCTTTGGAGAAAATGTCGGGACGAAAAAATTTCCGGTGCCATTGCACGGCTTTAAATGGGAGCCGACGCGGCAACCAGTCGTGCTTGATTTTTGGAAGACAAATCGCTCCCCTCCCCGGCCGGCGATTTTCACTTCGGTGGCGAATTGGTCGACCAGCCGAATCAAAGACATCACCTGGCGCGGCCGAAAATATTTGTGGAGCAAGTCGCGCGAATTTTTGCGGTTTATCGCTGCGCCGAAACGAGCGGGCGAAAAATTCGAGCTGGCGACGAACATCAAAGACGCGCGAACGCGCGCGCAATTTTTGCGCAACGGCTGGCGCCTGGAGTCGCCGTTGCAAATGAGCGTCGATTATTGGCTGTATCGTGATTACATCCAGCGCTCCAAAGGCGAGTTCACCGTGGCCAAAGATCAGTATGTGCGGTTAAACACCGCCTGGTTCAGCGATCGGAGCGCGTGCTATCTTGCGGCCGGCCGGCCGGTAATCCTGCAGGAGACCGGTTTCACCAAATACTACGGCGGCGATGCCGGATTGCTCAGCTTCCGCTCGTTAGGCGAAATCGCGGAGGCGGTGAAGAAAATTAACGCCGATTATGTGCGACATTCCCGCGCCGCGCGCGCGATCGCGCACGAGGTGGTCGACGCGAAGAAAGTGCTGGCGTCATTGCTGGAGCGTGCCGGGATCTAGGTGCGCTCGCAAAGATGTGCCCTCACCTCAATCCTCTGGGAGAGGAGGACGCGCCAGTGCCAGGTGAGGGTAAATGAGAAAACGGTAAAACAGCGCCGTCAATTTGCTTTCTGAAAAGTTCGTTTATCTTGCGGACTCTGCGTCATGAAGCGGATTTTGATTTTTAGCTGCGCCGTGTTCCTCGTTGCATCGACATCGTACGCGCAGCAAGAGAACACACCCCCGCCAGGCCCGGCTGAGCCGAGGCCGCCAGGCGCAATTACGAAGCCCACTGCACCGGCGCCGCCTGCGGTCGTTCCGGTCGTCGTTGCGCCGGCTAAACCAAACGGGCCTGTACAAAAAAGTCTCGTCCGGATCACGGCGACAGAAGTCGAGCCGGATTATCGCGCGCCGTGGAACGCCGGGGCGCTGCAGCGCGGTGTTGGCGCGGGATTTGTGATTGAGGGCAACCGAATCATGACAAACGCGCACGTCGTCAGCAACAGTCGCTATCTCACCGTCGAACGCGACGGCGATCCAAACAAATATCCGGCGCGGGTGAAATTCATTGCGCACGACTGCGATCTGGCGCTGATCACGGTGGACGCGCCGAATTTTTACAAGGACATGGTCCCGCTGAAGTTCGGCGGGATCCCGGCGCTGGAATCGACCGTGTCAGCCTATGGTTACCCGATCGGCGGCGAGCGGATGTCGGTTACAGCTGGGATTGTCTCACGCATCGACTTCCAACTTTACACCCATTCCTCAATCGATCAGCACCTCGCGATTCAGATCAGTGCGCAAATTAATCCGGGTAACAGCGGCGGGCCGGTGATGCAAAACGCGAAGGTCGTCGGCGTTGCCTTCCAGGGTTACAGCGGGGACATCGCCCAGGGCGTCGCCTACATGGTGCCGACGCCAGTGATGCGCCGTTTCCTTAAGGACATCGAGGATGGCCACTACGATAAATATGTCGATCTTGCGCTCGGCTACACGAAGCTGCAGAACCCGGCGCAGCGCAGATTTCTCGGCTTGAAGGACAACGACCGCGGTGTGCTCGTAAATACGGTCGTCGCGGCCGGCCCGTGTGCCGGAATTTTGCGCGAAGGCGATGTGCTCCTGACGATCGACAATCATCCGATCGCCAGCGACGGCAACGTTGAGTTGGAAGGCGAGCGCGTGGAAATGCCCGAAATCGTGGAGCGCAAATTCAAAGGCGACACGGTGAAGTTCGACGTCTGGCGCGACAAACAGCCGCTCAGCGTAACTGTGATGCTAAGCACGGTCTGGCCTTATCTCATCCAGGGACACAGTTACGACGTGAAGCCGCGCTACGTCGTCTATGGTGGGTTGCTCTTCCAGCCACTGAGCCTCGATTTGATGGAGGCCTACCAGCCATCCGATCTGCGGCTCCGCCATTTTTTCGATTACTTTGTGCTGGAGCAAATTTATCTCCAGCACCCCGACGTGATCGTGCTGACGAACATTTTGCCCGACCCGATCAACACCTATCTCGCGGCCTATCGCGGCGCCATCGTGGATGAAATCAACGGGCGCAAAATTCGCACGCTTGACGAGCTCGCGGCGGTGTTGTCCGAGCCGGCTGAGCGTTTCATCTTCAAGATGATTGGCGACGGTCCGCCGTTGGTC
>QHPZ01000040.1:0-2122 GCA_003219225.1 Verrucomicrobiota bacterium
CAGTATGCCGAGGTACCTTTCCGCCGCGGCGTAATTTTTATCGTTGTAATACTCGATCCCGAGCCATTCCAAAATTTCGCCGGGCACAATCCCGGCCGGATTCCCGGTCAGGAACGCGTCGACTTCGCGCGTTGTCGCAGCGCGATCGCGCAGACCGAAATAGCAGGAGATGATGCGAATGGTGGCGGGATTGTAGTATTGCTCCTTGTTCAGGTGACGCGCCGCGTCGAGCGCAGGCAGCGCCGTTTTGTAATCCTTTGCTTCAAAGGCAGCCTTGCCGATGTAATACTGCGCCTGCGCGGCGGCCGCGCTCTTTGGAAATTCCTTGAGCAATTGCCGAAAGGTGTCGCTCATGCCTTTGGCGTTTTGCTGCTGACCAAGAATGAGCGCTTTGTTCTGCAACCCCTGCTCCCGCTCGCGCGCGCTGGGATATTTCGTCAGGACCACGTTCCAATCCGACAGCGCGGCGTCGTAGTTTTTGTCCTGCTGATAAGCGAGTGCGCGCTGCGCGTAGGCGGATGGCGCCTGCGGATTATCGGGGAACGCCTGGACGAAATAGTTGAAAGCTTCGACTGTCCCGGCAAGATCTTTCAACTGAAGGTAGCACCAGCCGAGTTTGTAGGCGCACTCGGCCCGGAGCTTCGGCGCGAGCTGCGACGCGCGCAGCTCGGCATAAATCGGCGCAGCGCGCTCATAGTTCTGCTGTTTGTAAAGCGCCTCGGCTTTGAGCAGCTTGGCCTGATCGGCGCGTTCGGTTGTTGGATTCGAGGCGAGGAATTCATCCACTTCGGGCGGCACCGTTGAAGGATCGGAGTTGTAGATGTTAATCAGCCGCTGGTAGCGGGCGTCTTTGCCTTCTTCGCGCTCGGAATGTTTTTCGATGATCTCGCGATAACTCGCCTCGGCCTCGGCGGCGTGACCAAGCTGGCGCTGGCTATTGGCCGCGAGCAGCATCAATTCGGCCTGCGCTTCATCGGGGATTTGCGCCTGCACTTTTTTGTAATCCGCGAGCAACTGCGCGTATTGACCGGATTGATATTCGAGACGCAACAAGCCGACCTGCGCGAGTGTGCGCCAGCGGCCCGCCTCGGGCATGGAGCGGCCGCGCGTGAGCAAAGCCATCGCTTTGTCGCCCATCGCCTTGTCGATCTTGCCTTTTTCTGGTGGCTGAAGATCGGTCGCAATCAACCCGGCGCGCACTGTTGCCTCGGCCCGCAACGCCGGCTTCTCCGCTTCGGTGGCGAGCGCTTCGTAATGCCGCAGCGCATCTGCTTTGCGTCCCCGCGCCAGCGCGATCGAAGCAGCGGTGCGCCGCGCGTCTTCGCGATACGGATTCGCATTCTTAACTTCCGCAACCTGCGCGTAAATGTCGTAAGCTTCGTCTTTGCGTTCGAGCGCCTCGAAGCAGCGGGCTTCGAAATAATGCGCCGAGAGGGCAACGGCGGGGGCTTTCGATTTCGCCCCCGATTGATGGAAAAACGAGCGCGCCGAGGCGTAATCTTTATCAGTGAACGCCATTTCCCCGAGTGCGTAGGCGGCCGGGCCGGCGAATTCGCTCTCCGGGTAATCGCTCAGGACTTTCTGGAAACTGGTGCGCGCATTCGCCGCGCGATGCAGGTTGCGATAACATTCGCCGAGCGAGAAATAGGCATTCGCGCTGCCGCTACCGCCGCGAAAATCGTCCAGATATTTTTGGTATTCGGGAATTGCCAGATCGTAAAGTTTGCGGGTGAAGAGACCGTTCGCGTAATCGATCTGACGGCGATCGGCGCGTTCGCTCTCGCGCGGCGCGGTCTCGGGCGGTTGTTGGGGGACCGCACTGGGCGTGTCGAGCGGCAAAGCCCGACTGACGGGTGGTTCCTGGACGGGCTGGGCGCGGCGAATCTCCGGCTGATATTGCGCCAAAGCGATCTGGCCCGGCGAAAGGAGGGCCAGAAAACAAACACCGGTCGCGCAGCGCGCGAAGTTCATTTCGCCGTGGCGAAAGCGACATTCGTGATCCCGGCCTCGGTGCAAATGTTCAGCACCCCTATGATATTTTTGTAGGCACCGGTTTCATCGCCGCGGATCACAACCGCCTGCTCGGAATTGAGTTGGACGAGACCTTTGAGCAACTCGGTCA
>QHPZ01000040.1:2134-15576 GCA_003219225.1 Verrucomicrobiota bacterium
CCGATCGGGGCGCTTTTCTCTTTCGCCGCCGAAGCTTTGGGCACTTTGACGTCCAACTCGTTTTCATTCCGCGCCGCATTCCAGGTCAGGAGAAAAAAAATCAGCAGCAGCAGTAAAACATCAACCAGCGGGGCGAGCTGAATTCCCGGGTGCTGAATCGGAGCACGGGTGCGCAGGTTCATGGGAAGATGTCGATGTTGCGGCGCGTGCCTGCTTGTTTAGATCTCGTCCTCAATCAGCACCGGCGTCCGCTCGAGTCGTCGTTCGTACTGCAGCGAGAGCAAGGCCAGAACGTGAGTTGAAGCGGACTCCAGTTCGGAAATCAGTTTTTGCGCTTTGCCGCGGAAGTAGGCGTAAAACACCATCGCCGGAATCCCGATGGCGAGACCGGCACAGGTGTGGACCAATGCCGTGGCGATGCCGCGTGAGAGCAAAATGTAGCGAGCACTGCCGACATCGGCCCCGAGTGCACTGAAAGAGAGAATGATCCCGAGCACGGTGCCGAGTAGTCCAAGGAGCGGCGCGATCATGCCTATATCGGCGAGATAAGTGACGCGATTATTCAAGCTCGCCGCGACCCGGCCGCCTTCGGTCTCGGCAATCTCGCGCACCTGCTGAAAATGAGAGCCCGGATTTTTTGTCGTGAAATCGAGGATTTTTTGCACGACGCGCGCGATCGCTTCGCCATGGCGATTCGAGACGGCAAGAAGCCCGAGATAATCGCGCTTGCGCAGGAGCGCATCGGCTGTGGCCATGAATCCGCTCGAGACAACCGCGCCGCGCCGGATCGTCATCAGATAAGCAATGACAAGCATCACGAAGATGATCGAGAGCGCGAACAGCAGGATCATGACCGGACCTCCGGCGATGAGCGCGTCGAGGATCGATTGCGACCGGCTAAGTTGCGGAACCAACGCAGGCGTGGCGCTCGGCGCGACATTCTGCGCGAGCAATGGAGCTGTGCTCGCGAGCATCGCGAGCAGCGAGAGCAAAATCTTCATGCCGAAAGTGGTGTAATGATAAACGGCGCGCCTCGGGATGCAACTTGCCGCCGGAACTCTAACCGGCTCGCAAGCGTTCAGGCTGAGCGAGCTGGATGTCGAATTGTCGGTTCAAATTGCGAGTGCCAGCCGCGGCGATGCGCTCGAGCAAATGCACGCCGATTTCGGCAGCGCTGTCATGCCAGAGCGGTTTGCGCGCGAGGGTGAGCACTCCGTCGGATTCGATCAACACGCCCCAGTCGAGTGGGATTTCGGAGGAGCGAAACAACTCGTTAGGCAGGACGAGGTAGAACAGATTGGCGCAGCGATAGCGGATCAGCTTTTCGAATTTCGTGCCATCAAAGAGCCGGTGTTGCAGCGCGCTCAGCTCGCGTGTCACGCGGGTGTAGCCGCGATGCCCAATCGCGGCAAAATCGTGCGAGTCGAACTCGGTAAATAATGAATCAGGGATGCGCAGCTGGGGGTAATGGATGCGGAGCTTGCTTTCGAGCAGTTGCCGCCGCGAATAGAGTTGTTGCAATCGCTGGCGAATGATTTCGCTTGCGCCGTTGTCACGACGAAGATCGACAAGAGCTTGTTTGCACTCGAAAGCGGCGGTGCAAGCGGCGCCGTTTCGGTTTGGTCGGTAGGCCGCCAGATCGACGCGGTAGTGGCAGCGGGGCAAACGTACTTCGAGCGCGCAGGCGGAGTAGCCTTGCGCTTGTGCCCAAATGAGGGCCAAACGCTTGAGCCGACGATGAGCTTCCGTTTCGCTGCGCGCGCCTGTGGTGGCAGGCGTGGCGCCTGCAGATGCGTCACTCTCGCGGCCGACACCCCGAAAGCTTTCGGCGCTACAGAAGGGCGCAGAAATCATCCCCGCGTCCATTGAGCGAGCTCGCGCGCCCAATAGGTCACGATGATATCGGCGCCGGCGCGTTTCAGCGAAGTCGTGATTTCGAGAACGGCGGCGCGTTCGTCGACGACGCCCTTTTCGGCGGCGGCTTTGACCATCGCATACTCGCCGCTGACGTGATAAACGGCGGTCGGTTTCGCGAAACGCTCGCGCACGCGCCAGAGAACGTCGATGTACGGCAGCGCGGGTTTCACCATGACGATGTCGGCGCCTTCATCGATATCGAGCGCCACTTCGCGCAATGCTTCCTCGGCATTTGCGCAGTCCATTTGATACGAGCGACGGTCGCCGAATTGCGGGGGACTCTCGGCGGCGTCGCGGAACGGACCATAAAACACGGACGCGAATTTCGCCGCGTAACTTAGGATCCCGGTTTCTTCAAAGCCGGCGTCGTCGAGTGCTTCGCGGATCGCGCCGATGCGACCGTCCATCATATCGCTGGGCGCCACGAGATCGGCCCCGGCGCGCGCGTGGGACACTGCCGTTTTGACCAGAAGATCGACAGTTGCGTCGTTGAGGACGTGGAAATGGTCGCCGTCGATGCGGGTGACGCCGCAATGGCCGTGGCTCATGTATTCGCAGAGACAGACATCGGTGATCACCGCGAGGTCGGGTGATTTCTCCTTGAGCGCGCGGACAGCTTGCTGCACCACGCCGTTCTCGGCGTAAGCGCCGCTGGCTTGTTCGTCTTTGATCGCGGGGATGCCGAAAAGCAAAACGGCTTGGAGGCCGGCGTCCTGGGCGCGACGCGCTTCATCGACAACTTCTTTGAGCGAGAACTGAAAAACACCTGGCATGCTCGGGATCGGGCGGCGCGTGTTAATTTTTTCGCTGACGAAGAGTGGAAGAACGAAGTCGTGTGGGTCGAGATTAGTTTCGCGGACGAGGTCGCGAAGCGCGGCGGAACGTCGCAGGCGACGCGGGCGATGGAGGAGTCTCCGCATGAGCTGAGGGTACTCGGCACAGAGGCCAGAGCAAAGAGCAGACTTCCGATGATTGCAGAGCGCCGCTACAGTTCCGGTAATGGCGCGAGCGGGCAATTACTTGCTCATCGATATCAGCAACTCGTTTACGAAGATGGCCTTTGCTGATTTCAACGCGGCGTTGCTGCGCCGGTTCATTGCCCGCCGCAAGATCGACATCACGGTCGTGGCATCAGTTGTGCCGAAAAAAAATTCCGTCGTCCGCAAAGCGGCGGGTCAAAACAGAATCCTGTGGTTAGGTCCGCGGCTAAAACTTGGGGTCGGCATCGATTACCCGAAACCGAAAACGATCGGAGCGGACCGGCTGGCCAATGCCGCAGCGGTGGCGGAGCTCTACGGCTGCCCGGCAATCGTGGTCGATTTCGGCACAGCCGTGACGTTCGACATCGTTTCGGAAGAACAGGAATACATCGGCGGAGTGATCGCGCCCGGCCTGGAAGCGATGACCAACTTCTTGTATCAGCGTACGGCGTTGTTGCCGAAGCTCTCCTTGCGCGAGCCGCGTCGCGCGATTGCAAGATCGACAATGGAAGCGATGCGCGCGGGAGCAGTGCTCGGATATCGCGGATTGGTGTCTGAAATCATCGCTCGCATCAAGGCGGAGCGATTTGCGAACCGAAAAGTGCACGTGGTCGCGACCGGCGGCTATGCGGATCTGATTGCGGCGAAGCTGCGCGAGATTGACGTGGTGCGCGCTGATTTGACGCTGGAGGGATTACGGATCATCGCGAATTCGAACACGTGATTGTGCGCGACGGCGACTGGATTGCCGGCGTGTTTTGTGCTACAAAGGAGCCGTCCTTGGAAATGCTTCGGTCCGGCGAAATTTTAGCTTGTCACGCGTCGCGACGAAAGGTTGTAATGCTCTCGGTATGAGAATTCGAAAAATCGCGGTTGTCACTATTCTCGTTTTCAGTTCTTTTGCAGCGACCAATGTCGCGCCATCGAAATCGGAGCTGGAAGCGATGTATAGCAAGGCTTTTCGCGATTTCGACGCCGGGAATTTTCCGCAGGCGCTAAAAGAACTCGACGATATCGACGCGCGTCAGCCCGACCTGGCGGAGTCGCAAAATCTGCGCGGTGTGATTTTGATGCGCCAGGGGATTTACGACAAGGCCGAAGCAGCCCTGTTCGAGGCGGTGCGGATGGATCCCAAATTCTGGAACGCGCGTTTCAATCTGGCTGAGATTCCGTTTCTGCAAAAAAATTGGGCCGAGGCGCGAAATCGTTTTCAGCAGTTGCTTTCGCGCGACGTCGCCGACTTGGAAGGCGAGGCCGCGCAACTGATCCAATACAAAATTTTGCTGACTTACCTCGTCGAAACCAAAGAGAGCATGGCCGACGCGATTCTGGCCAAGTTCGAGCTCGCGCCCGACACGCCGGCGGTCCATTACGCAAACGCGGCGATTGCGCTGCAGCACAAGAACTCCAAGGAAGCAAATGATTGGATCGCGACGGCGCAAAAGAATTTCTCTCCGC
Source organism: Verrucomicrobiota bacterium (assembly GCA_003219225.1). GTDB lineage: Bacteria > Verrucomicrobiota > Verrucomicrobiia > Chthoniobacterales > UBA10450 > AV17. Next base: position 6,490 of record QHPZ01000040.1, read on the forward strand.
AGCTGAACAAGCTTTTTGCCGAGTCGTTATATGAAGTCGGCTGGCTGGAAAAACCGGCGGGACAAACGCGCGCGTCGCTACCGTTGACAACCGCCGCCGAGCGCGCGGCCAAGTCAAAGGCGTTCGCGCGATCGCGGTTCGAACAGGCGCAACAGGCGTTGCAACAGCGCGACTTCGAGACGGCGCAGAAATTTATCGACGAGGCCGACGCGGCCGACCCCAACCAGGCGCCAATCGTCAATCTGCGCGGCGAGATTTTGATGGCGCAGCAGAAATTCGACGATGCGGAAGCGGCTTTTAAAAGGGCGTTGAAGATCGACCCGAAGTTCCGCGAGGCGCAATTCAATCTCGCGGACATTCCGTTCAAACAAAAAGATTACGCGAAAGCGCGCGAGCGTTTTGAAGCGCTCTTTCAGCAGACGCCCGGCGGCGACAAAAATCAGGCCGCGCAAATCATCAAGTTCAAGATTTACATGAGTCTTCTGCTCGAAGGTAAGGAAAGCCGCGCCCAGAAGATGATGGAGCAGTTCCAGTTCACCGGCGACACACCGGCTCTCTACTACGCGCAGGCGGCCTGGGAATTCAAACACAACAATCCGACCAAGGGCGCCGATTGGGTTGCGTCCGCGAAGAAAATTTACTCCTCTGCGCTGAACAATCTTTTCGGCGACGCGTTTTACGATCTGGGCTGGCTGCAAACTTCACCGACGGTGGCGTCGGTGCGTCCTGCGAGTGAAGCGGCCGCGGCGATGTCGACGCAAAATGAAACCGTGCCGGCGATCGAGCCGAGCCCGATTCCCGGTGTGGCCGCCGTGACAACGAAGCCGGCCGAGAAAACTGTTGGCGAAAGAATCGGCCGCGGCCGGCACGCCGGCCAGACCGGAGGAGGTGCCTGCCGCGCGACTGCCTGCGACTGCGCCGACCGTCGAAACGCCGGCAGCATCGGAGCAGCCAGCGGTAGCGCAAACGAGTCCCGCGGCGCAACCAGCCGCCACAGGGGCAGCCAGTACGCCAGCGACTGTGCTCGCACCCGCGCGCGTCACCCAATTGCCGCAGGCAAGCACCGGCGGCACGTCGCGAAACTGGCTGGCGGGCGCGCTACTTTTAACTGGTGTCTTGATGCTGGCGTGGCTTGTTGTTTCGGCAATTCGGCAGCGCGTCGGCAGCGTTTTTGTTTTTCGCCAGGCCACACCAGCTGTCGGGCCACGTGTTGATCAAGCCATCGCGACGCCGGAAAAACCGCTGGCCGTTGCACGAAATGGTCTTGTCGGTGGGCCGCGCCGAATCTCCTTGCAATTGAAAGCGTCTGAACCGTCGCTCCGCCGCGGCGTGCTGACGTTGGGCAAACCAGCCGCTCGCCCGGTGGTGAGCATTTCTACGCCTGCGCCTGCAGTCGCGGAGCCGGTCGTTGCGCCCACGATTGAACCGGCCGTAGAAGTTGCACCGGTATCCGAACCGATTGCTGAGCCAGCCGTGACGGCTGTCGCACCGGAATTGGCGCTGCCGGTATTCGAATTTGCACCGCCAGCCGAGGTGGTTGCTCCGCTGTTTCCGGCTGTTTCCGAAGTGCTCGAGATATCGGAGCCGGCGCTTGCACTAGCCCCTGAACCGTCGGTGATTGAAAGCGAACCGGAACCGATTCCCCAGGGCCAACCGATTCCCTACCAGCTGCCTGTTGCCGCGGCGGAACCTGTGATGCCCGAAGTAATCGAGCCGCCCGTGTTTCGTCCAGAGATTTTTCCCGAGCCCCTAGTTGCGCAAACAACCCCATCTGTAACCATGCCTGAACCGATCCAAATCCCAACCGCTCCAGTCGTCAGAACTCCAGTCGGCGGACCTACGCCACAACCTACGGGCGCGATGCACACCGCCGTGCAGCTCACGTTCACTTTCGAGATCGCCTCGATGCAGCTCACCCCCACCTTCAAGATGGGTGCGTTACAAGTGCGGCCGACCTCCAAGGTGGTAACGATCCGTCTGTCGGCTGCGCAGCAGCCACAGCCGGCAATGAATTTGCAGGTCACATTCGAGATCGCAAAGATTCAGCCCACGGGCGGTGCGCTCGGCACGCTGCGCTTGACCCCTTCGCAACAACAGAGTACGCAACCAACCGGTTCTTCATCGTTCACCGTCGCCGGGCTGCAGCTTGTTCCCAATTTTGAAGCTGCTCCGGTACAACTGACTCCCTCGCAGGCAGGGCAGGCGCCGGTGCTCGTGACGGCGCCGTTCCAAATCGCAACGGTTGAGTTTTCGCCCTCGTTTGAGATCGCGTCCATCGTTCTGAACTCAACGTCGAAGCAAGTGGCGGTGCAATTGCCCGGGGCCGGTCCCAGTGCCGGCGAAGCTCCGCCGATGTTCGAGATCGCTAATCTCCAGCTCACCGGCAGCGGCGAGCTCGGAATGATGCAGCTCAATCTGCTCGGACAGGGGTCAAGGCGCGCGTAAACACCCGAGTTAGATCGACAACTGATCGCGTCATCGAGCACAATCCACGCCCTCACGTGGCGCTTTCGCGTCCTCCTCTCCTGAGGCAGAGAATTGAGCTGAGGGGCGCAAAGTCCGGCTGAACGACAGTTTTTTTCGCGCTTAGTGATTCCGATTGAGCGAGCGGAGTCGCTTTGGAACGAATTCGCCGTCGCGCCGGATCAGCTTGCCGTCGAAGTAAACTTCGCCCCCGCCGTACTCAGGTCTCTGAATGCTGACCATGTCCCAATGGACCTGACTGCGATTCCCATTATCCGCTTCTTCGTAGGCCTGGCCCGGCGTGAAATGAAATGAGCCTGCGATCTTTTCGTCGAACAAGATGTCGCGCATCGGCTCCAAGACGCGCGGATTCAGTCCGAGCGAAAACTCGCCGATGTAACGCGCGCCCGCGTCCGAGTCGAGGATCTTGTTCAACTTCTCAGTTTGGTTGCTCGTCGCTTCGACAATCTTGCCGTCGCGAAACTCGAGCCGGATGCCATCGAAACCGACGCTCTGATAAATACTCGGCGCGTTGAACGTGACGTGGCCCTGCACCGAATGCTTCACCGGACAGGTGAAGACTTCGCCATCGGGAATGTTGCGGTCGCCGCCGCAGACTACGGCCGGAATTCCCTTGATGCTGAATCGCAAATCGGTGCCGGGCCCTTTTACCTCGACGCGATCGGTTTTTTCCATGAGCGCTTTCAGCGCCTTCATGCCCGGTTGCAATTTGCGGTAATCGAGCGTGCAGACATCGAAATAAAAATCTTCAAACGCTTCGGTGCTCATTCCGGCCAGCTGCGCCATGGAGGGCGTTGGCCAGCGCAGCACGACCCATTTGGTTTTCTTCACGCGCTGGTCCTGCACCGGCCGCATTTTCTTCGCCATCAGCTTCATCCTGTCAATCGGCACGTCGGACAGTTCGGTGATGTTGTTGCTACCGCGCAGCGCAACGTAGGCGTCGATCTTTTTCATCCGCGCCAGTTCGTGGCTGGCGATGAGATTCAACTGGCGATCGGACGCCGCCAACGCCAGCGCGCGGTTGACCCGCGCATGATGAACCTGCACGAATGGAAGCGCGCCCGCTTTTTGGATCGCGCGAATCAGCGCGATCGTCATCTCATCGGGAACATCGAACGCTTCCACCAAAACCATCTCGTTCCGCTTCAGTCGAATTGAATATCCGACCAGGAGTTTGGCCAGCTTATCGAACCGTGGGTCGTGCATAGGAGCTTATGATTCCACTGGCACCGCGAGATGCAAGACAGGCGCGATCCAGCGCTAGCGCGTCTTCAGCAGCCTTACGGCGTACGCGCCGTCGAACCCGTCGCGAAATGGAAGCGAACGCTTCTCCTGTTGCGCGCGCAAGATCGACATCTCGTCGAGAAGAGCTTCCACCACCTCCTCATTTTCTTCCGGCTCGAGACTGCACGTGCTGTAGACGAGCGCGCCGCCGGCTCGTAAGAGCGGCAACACTGCCCGGACAATCTCGAGCTGGCGCTTTTGCATTCGTTTGAAATCGGCGGGTGTCAATCTCCAGCGCAGGTCAACGCGACGCCGCATCACACCAGTGTTGGTGCAGGGCGCATCAATCAGCACGCGATCAAAAAGCGCGGCCGCAGCAATTTTTTCCAGGACGGGATCGCGTATCCAATCGATCGGAAACGTTTCGACAATGGCCGTACCCATGCGCTTCATGTTTTCATCGAGGAGCGCGAGCCGCTCCGCTGCGCGATCACATGCCACGATCAGACCGCGATTTTGCATCAGCTCAGCGAGATAACCGGTCTTTCCGCCCGGCGCGGCACAAGCGTCGAGAAGTTTCTCGCCCGGCTGTGGATCAAGCAGGCGGCAGGCGATCGTCGTGCTTGGATCCTGCACATAGCAGTGGCCGTTTTCGACCGCCGCCTTCGGAAAGGTCTCGAAGGCGACAAACTCGTCGTTCCTGGAGAGATGCCGCGCATCGGGGTAAAGCTGAAGAAAATTTTCGCGGCCGATTTTCACGCCGTTAAGGCGGCCGTAGATTGGCGGCGGCTGATTGTTTCAGCGACATAACGCTTCCGCTGTCTCCGCGCCGAAGTTTCCCTCCCACCGCGCGATAAGAAACTGCGGATGCGATTGGCGGACGGACAATGGTTGCGCGGCCGCGCGAGAGCGTAACTCGTTTCGCCGACGGATCGCAGCGCGCAGCACAGCGTTGATCAATTCACGGCCGCGCGTGCTCGCGAGCCCGACGGTTTCGTTCACGGCGGCGTGATCGGGTGTTTTGAGCAGGAACAACTGGTAAAGGCCGAGCCGCAAGACGTCGCGAAGCCCGGCATCGACATGTGGCCGGCGGAGCTGCGCGATCCAAAAATCGAGCAGAGTCAAGTTGCGCAACACGCCGTAGAACAACTCCAGCGCAAATGCGCGATCAGCCGCGGAAAGCGTCGTCTCGACAAACGAGCGCGCGATGATGGCGTCCGCTCGATCGTTTTCTTGTCGCCAGCGTCGCAGCGCGTTCAGCGCCACGCTGCGCGCGGACATTCGACTCATGCGTGTCGGCTGCGGCCGCACCCGCTCAGTGCGGTATGACAGTCGCCCGCCCGATGGAGTGATAATGGAACCCGAGCTCGCCCATCGTTTCCGGATCGAACAGGTTGCGACCATCAAACACAATCGGGGTGGTCATCTTCTTTTTGACTACGGCAAGATCGACATTGGCGAACTCGCTCCATTCCGTCGCGATGACCAGCGCTTCCGCGCCTTCGACTGCTTCGAGTGCCGATGACGCAAGCTGGGCATCGGCAATGGTTTTGAGCTCGCGCGCTTTTCCCATTCCTTTCGGATCGTACGCGGTGACGTGGGCGCCTTCGCGCAAGAGATCGGCGACCAGCTCGATCGCGACCGACGAACGAATGTCGTCAGTGTCCGGTTTGAAGGTGAGTCCCCAGACTGCGATTCTCTTTTCCCGCAGCACCCAGAGGGTGTCGCGGATCGCTTTAACGAAACGCTCCTTTTGTGCGGCGTTAATGCGCTGGACTTCCTTGAGCAGATTGAACGGCACAGCCAATTGCTCGCAAATGGCGATGAACGCGGCGATATCTTTCGGGAAACATGACCCGCCATAGCCAATTCCCGCATTGAGAAAATCGCGACCGATGCGGCGGTCCATACCGATGCCGTCGGCGACTTTTTGGATATCGGCACCGCTTGCCGCGCAAATAGCGGAGACGGCGTTGATGTAAGAAATCTTCAGGGCCAAAAACGAGTTCGCGGCGTGTTTGATCAACTCGGCGCTATTGATGTCGGTCACGAGAATCGGCGCCATGAACGGCTCGTAAACTTTCTTCATCAAATCGATCGCGCGCTCGCTTTGCGCCCCGATTACGATCCGGTCCGGATGCATCAGGTCGTGCACGGCACAGCCCTCGCGCAGAAATTCGGGATTGCTCACGACATCGAATTTCGCGCCGTGGCGATTGTAGCGCTTAATCGACTCGGCGACTTTCTCGCCGGTCTTCACCGGCACCGTGCTTTTATCGACAATGACGCGGTAGTCGGTCAAAACGCCGGCAATCTCACGCGCCACTTTTTCGATGAAGCTAAGATCGACATCGCCGTTGGGCTGGGCCGGAGTTGGGACGGCGATGAAAACGATGAGCGAGTTATCGACGCCTTCCTGGATGCTTCCGCTAAAGCGGAGGCGGCGCGCGGAAACATTTCGGTGGATCACCTTTTCCAAGCCCGGTTCGTAGATTGGCACCTTGCCAGCCTGGAGCGTCTCGACTTTGCGCGCGTCGTTGTCGATGCAAATGACGTTGTGGCCGACATCGGCAAAACAGGCGCCGGTAACCAGACCGACATAACCGGAACCGATGATTGAAATGTCCATAGCTAAAAAATGGGCGGCGACAACTTAGCCGCGGTAGGCGAAGCGCAAGGCCGCAGGCCAGGTTCCCACTGTCGCGGCAGCCGGCATTCTCATTGGCCGCCTGTGCTGCCGGGGTCGAAGTTTAGATCGAACCCGAACTTGGGAAATGCTTTGAGGGTAACGGTGAAGATCACGCCATATTCTTTGACACCGGAGTTGTCGCGGATGACCGCGCCGAAAGATGCGACCCAGTTGGTCAAATCGCGATAGAGCGAATAGCGTTGCTCTTCCAGAACGCCGGTGGCCTCCTCGTAAATTTCCTGCAAACCCAATCCCCAGTTGTCGTTCAGCCGATAATATCCGCCGACGACGAACAAGCTGCTATTCACGAAGAACGGATTGTCGTTGAGATGACGATGCGCCAGGCTGATCTCGAGGTTGGACAGCGGCTGGACGACAACCCCGGTGTTAACCTCAGTGAACCCTTTATCGAATGCGGGAATCTGCGACTCGATGGTGAACTTTGCCCAGGGCAACGGCGCAAACCAGATGTTGTTGAACAGGTTCGAATACGGCGTCCGATCGTAGGGATTGGTGAAATTGACGTCGAGATAGGTGTCGAGCCCAAACCACGTAATCGTGTCGTCATCGCGCCGGGTTTCGAGGCGATTGCGGACGCCGACACGCCAGACCGTCCAGTTGTCGATTGAATCAATCGAAGTGAACTGCGGAAAGTCGATCGTGCGCAATTCCGTTGACGGCTGGAAGCGGTCGAACTGCAAGATTGCTGCGGGATCGGAGCCGCTTTCCTTCACGTAAGAAAAATTCGTGAACGGCTGGATGACGTGGAGAAGTCCGTCCAAGCCAAGCGAGCGGCTTTGCACTTCCTCCCAGGTCCGCGAAATCTTGAACGAGGCCTCGACGCCGGCGTTGAAGACGGCACGAAATGTATCGCCGGCGAAGACGATCGGATTGGCGGGAGTCGGGTCCGGGATAAGGAACTCGGGATCGATAAACGGGTTCGAATCGGCCGGAAAGATTGTTTTCCCCAGGTCACGGGTCTCGCCATAATAAGTGCCGCGGAAACCGACTCGCGGCACGACCGACAGCCAGCCAAAGTAAGTGTTGGGGTAGGTAAACTGGTGAAAAGTATCGAAACGCTCCGAGCTATAGCTCTCGAATGGTGAGTCATTGGGAAATTGCCGCCGCAACTCGGCAAAACCCGTCTCGCCTTCATAGAAAATCGGTCCGCCAAAAAGGGCGTGCCGTTTGACGTCGAGCACTACTTCCGGCAAACGCTCGGTCTGATCGAAGAACTCATTGGCCTGGAAGCGCGCGATGCCGGTCAACGTGTAGAATGGATCGCTTTTCACGAGTGCAACAACGTTGTCGGGCACGGGATCAACTCGAAATTCGCTCTGATAAAAATCCTCCATCACAAACGGGTCGCTTAATTTGGTCAGATTAGCGAAACCCTCGATATCTTCTCTGAACTGAGTCTTGTCCTGAAGGCTGACGCGGTAGCGCCCGGTTGGGACGTCTTTGCGGACTTCGTTTGTCTGGTTGATCAACGGGTTCTGGTCCTGCAGGTAGTAGGTCTTCAGCTTCGCCCAGCTACTGTCGTCTTTGCCGTAGGTCATGTCGGGTTCGAATCCGATGGCCAGACCGCGCCGGCCGCGATAATCGAGCCGCACCCGGGCTTTGATGTGATCGTTGATGGGAAAAGTCACCGCGGTGAGAAGCGACGGCCCCCAGGAACTTAAAAACGCCGGTGAGACGGTGAAACTGAAGGCGTCGTTGAGCGATTGATAGAGATAAGGCCACCACAAGACCGGCACGTTGCCGATGTAAAGAACGACGTTCTGGAATACGACTCTGTCCTTCTCGTAGATGCGGATGGTATGCGCCCGCAGGTGGAAATTAGGGTTCGGCGCGTCGTGGGTGGTGAAAGTGCCGTTCTCGATTCGATAGCCGTTCTCGGTGATTTCGGTGACGTTTTCACCGCTCAAGAAGTAAGGGTCGGTCGCCGTCTTTACGTGCGTGGCGCGGATCTCTTTGGTGTCGGTGTTGTAAACGGCTTCATCGGCCAGATAAACACTGATGTCGCGGTAGATGCGCACGTGTCCGTTGGCGGTCACTTCGTGCGTGGCCGAGTTATAGCGCGCGTGATCGGCATAGATGTCGCTGTCGCCGACATGGATCTCGACGTTGTCGTGCGCTGTCGCGATCCCGTTTTCGTAGCGGGTTTCCCCGGTCGATGTGATTTCGATCGGTGCGTTCTCCGGCGTTTTGATCGCGCCCTCGGCAAAACCGCCGGTCAATAGCAACGCAATCATGAACCGGGCCGGCGTTCGCATGGCGGACGCCGAAGGTACCGGAGCGACGCGATCTTGCAAAGGAAAACCGAATCCGCGCGGCCCCAGCGATGCAGTCGAGCAGCTGTTTTGCACCTTCAGGGCCGATTGGCTAAACGTAAGCCGGCGACTTGCTGATTCAAACCGCAATTGATCACAAGCGCACACCGCCCGCCGCCGACCCGGCTTGCTCGCTCCAAGCCAAATGGCATTTGCGCCGGACCATGGAGGAGCGGGGGGAGCTCGCCAGTTCGCAGCGCCTGCGCTGCGACCATCACCTGCCACACACCGCTCGCACCGACGCTCTCACCCAGTGCCGGCTTGACTGTGTAGATCGTTCCATCCAAACGCAGTTGCGAAATTGCTTGCGCCTCCGCTTGATCGACAAATGTGCCGTTCGCACTGCAGACGATCAGG
>QHPZ01000213.1:0-2953 GCA_003219225.1 Verrucomicrobiota bacterium
GCGATGAACGTTTTGTGAAAAACATTTGAGAGATAAAGATAATCATTTGGCTTACGCGGCGCGATCCGGTCAAAGTTCGCGCTTCCGCGCGGTTGATCGAATGCGCTCTTCATCCCGAGCGTCTTCAACGCTTCGGCCAGCGCGATTGTGGGCGGTTCGAGCCTGAACTTGGGCAATGACAGATCGACATCGCGCCGCTCCAGCTTCGCGCATTGCGCCAACGTTTCGGCGGTGAGCTTCGATTCCAGCCGGCGCAAATCGTTTGGTTGGTCCGGCAGGAGAACAACGAACTGCAGTTCGTTTCCTTCATATGGCAGAGTCACTGCGATGAAATCGTCCGCCTGGCGATATCCGAAGCTTTCCACTTTTCGCATCGTCGGAACATCGACAACTGCGCCACCGCGGACGTGAAACGGCGCCACCTTTGTCGCCGCATCGGAAAATGGCTCGGCCCACGGCGCTTTGAGATAGATCGCGTTCGCGAGGATGAGCCGCGTCGCTTCGTTTACACCATCCGGCGGAATCAAATCGACCGCTCGCGCTCGGGGTTTTTTTCGAAATCGAGTTGCTCGAAAGGCGCGCCGTAGAATTTCTGGGCGAGCTCGCGAAAGCTGGCGCGAAAGTCGTAGCCGGTCTGCGCGAACAGTCGGTTTGCGATCGCGATCGTGATTGGTTCGCGCGCGCCACCCGTGTTCTTCCCCAGCTCCTGCAGCGCGCGATGGAGCGCAGCGAACGAGGCGTGGGTTTTCTGGTCACCGCCTGTGAAATGGAGGACGCGTTCCATCTCCTTCCGTGTCGCTCCCTCCGCGCCGGCGAACGTCATCGCGAGCGCGCTTTGAATTGAATAGGGCGAGAGGCAAAGGTTTGTGTCGGCGGTGGCGAGCCGGCGGTGAAGATCGACCGCGAGCTGGTTCGTCGCGCTCGCGGCCGAATCGAAATCGGCGCCGGGGATCGACATTCCAAGAAAGAATCCCGCGAACGAAACGAGGCAAATCCAAAGCGCTCTCATTCTCATCAGCGTGCCATGGAAACGACGCGCACCGGCCCGGAAGAAAACACGATCGGGTTTTGATCTAGCAGTGGATTCGAGGCTGTTCCAACTTTCGTCACGATCAATCGCGACCATGCAGGATCAGATTCTGCCGAGGAAAAACTTTTCATCCAACGACCGGTCTTCAAATAAACGTAACAGAGATCGTTCAACTCAAGACTCGCGTGCGCGACGTGCGCACTGTCGATCTTGGCAGCTTTGATCCAGTCGATGAGCGCCAGCCAGTTTTTTTCGGGCGGCTCGTGGAACCGGATCGGCGCGAGCGTGGCGATGATGAAAATCGCGACGGCCGCAGGCGCGACTCCGGGCAGGCCGCGCTCATACCAGTTTGCGAGTTTCGGCCAGCGAATCCGGCAAATTCCCCACGCGCAAATCCACGCGAGCATCGGATAAAGGGGCAAGGCGTAGTTCGGCTTTTTCTCGGAGAAACTGCTCAGCAGAATCAACCAGAGCCCAATCCAGATTACGCCAAGCAGAAAAAAATCGCGTCGCGGCCGTCGCTGCGTCGATCTCCTGACGCGCAGATAGCACGCGTAGACCAGCGCGCACATCCATGGCCAGTAGGTCGCTGCGTTCTCTTGCAGATAATAAAGGGACGACCTGTGCGCCGGCTTGGTCGCGACCTTCTCAATCTGCCGGCTGAAGTATTGATGCGCGAAAGTGTTGCCGAAGAGCGAATACATATAGAGGTGCCATGGCGCGGCGATCACGAGCGCGATTGGCAACGCGCCGAGAACCAGCCAGATAATCAGATGCGCGCGCCGCGTGATTGCGAGCCAGATTCCGAACATCGGCAACGCCACCAATGCAACGAGCGGTTTGGACATCAGCGCCAGGCCAATCGCAATGCCGGAGAGAACAACGGGCGCGATGCGGTCGCTTCGAATTGCACTCGCGATCAGCCAGACCGCCGCCATGATGAAAAGCAGTTGCCACAGATCGAGAGAAATCTCGCGGGTGCGCCGGAAAAATTCATAGGTTAGCGCGAGCACGATTCCGCTCATGACCGCCTCGCGCCGTGTGCCCAGATTGCGCACGGCGAGCATGTTGAAAACGATCGCGCCCGCGGCGGCGAGAATACTCGGTACCCGCGCCGCGATGAGGTTTGCGCCGAAAAGATACGGTTTTTCTGGACTGATGTGCGGCGCGACCAATGAGCCACCGTCCCACATGTAACGCCCAACCGCCGCGTAGACGACCGTGTCGCGCCGAAATTCCCCCTGCTCCAAATGCGGCAGCGTGACGGCGAACAGGACGAGTATTGGAAGCAGGAACAGCTTGAGATCGCGCGACATGCGCCTCGATGTTCGCGAAGTCACATCAGCTGGAGAAGCTTTAAGTGGGTCGGCCGGGACTCGAACCCGGAACCAACCCCGAAAGTTTTCGGGGCTGCTCCTATTATCAAATCAGTGAGGCTACCGCAATATGAACACCGCGACTTTGGGATTCTTCTTTCGTTTCAGCGCAATTTCCAAATCCCGGGCTGCTACCATTGAAGATAGTTCCTTTGCAGCAAGAAGTTTGATGTTGCCGCCGAATCGCCGCGTTGTGTGATTGCTACCACGGATATGTTCCGCAATTCGACGATCAAGATTATCCGTCGAGCCGATGTAATGCCGTCCCGACGCGCCGCGCAGAATATAAACCCAAGCCATAATAGAATGGGTCGGCCGGGACTCGAACCCGGAACCAACGCCTTAAAAGGGCGCTGCTCTACCGATTGAGCTACCGACCCGGGGCGAGGAAGTTTTCTAATCCACCTTAAGCTTTGCCGCAAACAATTGGTAGGGCGCGACCGCCGGGCGCGCTGTGGTGAAAAACTTTTATCTGCGGAGTTCGATGACGGACGGCTCGGCGATCCGTCCCTACCATTTGAGGATCGTCAGCAAATCGCGCAGCGAA
>QHPZ01000213.1:2967-3561 GCA_003219225.1 Verrucomicrobiota bacterium
CCCGATCGGGATCGTCACCGACGTGAAGAACTTCGTCGGGTAGAAGTCGGATAAGATCGAGCGCGCGCCGATAGATTTCGGGATCGGGCTTGTCCGCGCCGAGCTCGCTCGAGATGAACAAGTGGTGGAAAAATTTTGAGATGCCGAGATGCTCTAGGATCAAACGGAGACGGCCGTCGAAAGTCGAGATGACGGCGAGCTCAAACCGCGGGGTCAATTTTCGCAGGATGTCCGGGACCTCGGGATAGCTTTGCTAGACACCGGCCTCGGCGAAATGCTCGTAAGCGATCTCGTATAAACCTCTCAAATTGCTCGACGATGTCACGCGCCCATGTGGGACGGTGGTTCGTTGCGGGCGATTTTACGTAAACCGATGCCGGATGCGTAGGCCGTGCGGATTTCAGCCCAGGTCGATTTTGGGATTGTCCGCGTCACAAAGAGAAAGGTAATTCAAAAACTTACCCCCTCCAAGTTTGACAGCCCTCGCACGAGCACGCGTGCGGAGCTGATCGACGAACTGTCTAGCGTCTTAAACCGTTATCTTGAGACAACTACGGTTGTTCCCCTTACGGCGGGAAATTCACAGTCACCTCG
>QHPZ01000215.1 GCA_003219225.1 Verrucomicrobiota bacterium
CACTAACGCTGGCCGGTCCGGATCGCGCGCGATCCAGAAATGCCCGTCATGCGTGTCGCAGTACATGCAGACACGCGTGTGAACAATCGGCGCGTCGGCGAGCACCGGGATTGTCGATCTTAGAAACGCGCGCATTGCCTCTTCTTCGTCGCGCGTCACACTGCGCTCGGCCGAATCGGGCGACATCTCGCGACCAGGCCCGTGGTTCGCGATCTTCACCACGCCTTGATTGAACGGAAAACCGTAATAGCCGGTCGTCGCAATGTCGGCGCCGAAAAAGGGGAACCGTTCCGGCAAAAAAAGATCAGGGTCGCGCGGCTGAAGATGAAAAACCGGGTGACCGGTTGCGCGGAAAAACTTTCGCGTAAAGTGAAGCAGATAAGGCGTCCACGCTCCAGCGGCGACTACGACCGTGTCGCCGACAATTCGTCGTCGGTCTTGCAATACGATTCCTGTGATCCGGCTGTCACTTTCCTCCAAGGCAGCAAAGCTGGCGGACTCACGCAGTTCAACGCCGAGTGATTTCGCACGTTGCACGAGCGTCGCAATCACGCGCCCGCTTTCCACGTAACCGGCGTCAGGATCAAAGAAACCGTCGCGAAAATATCCGGCCGCAAATGCCGGATAACGTTCGCGAATCTTTGCCGAATCGAGTCGTTCAAGCTTGTGGTCTCGTTTTTCCAACACCCGGCAGCTCTCGTATTCGAAGTCGCCAGGCTGCATCCGCCGTCGGCTAAGAAATACGACACCGGTCTCGTGATACAACGGCACGCCGAGTTGTTCGTTCCACTTTCGCCAGATCGGAATGCAGCGCTCGGCCAGTTCGGTATAATCTTCATCCGGCCCGTAGGCTGCGCGCACCGCTTTGCTGATGTCCGTGGACGCGGCCAGCGGATGCGGCAGCGGCCCGGGATCGGCGAGCACAACTTCGTGGCCGCGCTTCTTTAATTCAATCGCAGCCGTGACTCCATTGATGCCCGCGCCAACAACAATGATTCGCGCCATTCAGCTTGCGAACATCCGGCGATAATGTCGGTACCAATCGCTCTGGAAGCGTTCGGCCGGATCGTAGGTTTTTTTCAGGTCGAGAAATTTTTTGAATTGCGGATAACAGGCGAGGACCTGTTCGCGTCTCGCAAAACGATGATAGGTGAGGTAGTAACTTCCGCCCCGTTCGATCGCCAGGTCGATCAACCCGCGGAAAGATTTCGCCGAGTTTTCTATGCCCTGGGGCGTGTGGAGCGTCAGCAGATTGAAAATGACGCAGGCATACGGTTGTTTCGCCCAGGTCAAAAAACTCTCCTCGTCTTTTTCGATCAGTCGCACTGTGCCGTAGATTACGAATGTTCCGTTGGTTCGTAACAGCTCCGCCGCGCGTGCAAGAAAGCCGGCCAGATCGGGTCGCGGCACATAAATCTCAGTGATAATCAGGCTCGAGTCACTCCCGCCGATTTGTTCCCGCAGCTTTTGCGCATAATTCGGCAAATACGCGCTGAGTTGATTTGTATCCGACCAATAGGTCTGACCGTTCGTCGACAAGTAATACTCGCTGTAGCGCTGGAACGCTTTCGCGCGATCGGTATATCCCAGACGCAACAGCTCCAGCCAGTCGTCATCACGGAGTTTTTTCTCAGCCGCGACCGACTCGTCCTTGTCGATTGGCTGATAACAGGAAAAAACGCCGCGCCGCAAAAAGTCGGGCGACTTTTCATCAACTGAAAACTGAAAATCGCCATAGAGAAATCCCTGCGCGATGCGCTCTTCGAAGCCGCGCGCCAGTTCATTTGCCTGAATCAGCGCGACGACGCGGCGCAATTTCCGTCGTGGCACGAGCCGAAGCGTAACGCTGCTGATCAAGCCGAACAGACCGTAGCCGCCCATCGCCAGCCGAAAGAGCTCTTCGTTTTCGTCTCTGGAACAGCGCACGATTTTTCCCTCGCCGTTGACGATTGTGAATGCTTCGACATTCGAGATCAGCGGCTTCATCGCCAGGCCGCGCCCGTGCACGTTTGAGGCCAGACTGCCGCCGAGGGTAAATGTGTCCGCGCCGGTTTGTTTCTGCGCGATGCCCCACTGGTCTTTCATCTCGCGCTGGGCTTCGAGGTAAGCGCGAATCAGCGCCGGCCATTGAATACCCGCTTCGGCTTCGATCAACACTGAAATCGCCAGGCCTTTGCGCGCAGCGGAATGGACAATATCGACCAGTTCATCTCCACTCCTCGGCTTGAGCAGCTCACGCACACGGGTGCGATTCAGCGCGGAGTGAACATCGTTGACCCAAACTTCCTTCTCCGGTTGCGCAAGGCCATGCGGAGCGAGCGCGAAGAGCGCCGCGGTGCGAATGAATTGACGCCCGGTCAGCACGCGAAAACCCTACCCGTTCAACTCAGCGTTTACTGAGCGAACTCAAAGATAATTTTCCCGTTCCGTTTGCCTTCGGCGGCGTGCGCGACGGCGGCCTTGGCTTCATCGAGCGGATAAGCTTTTTCGACTTTCGTCTTGAGCAAACCGCGCTTGGCCATTTCAAACAATGGCCGAAACGCTGCCATGCGCTCGGGCATCGTAGCGTGGTCGTACCATTTGTTGATCCAGATGCCGCGGAAACGGAGGTCTTTGAAAATAAGCAGACCGTTTGGGATTTTGAGCGGCTGCAAACTCATTGCCC
>QHPZ01000214.1 GCA_003219225.1 Verrucomicrobiota bacterium
CGACGCCACTCTCTTCGTCGTCCGCCTCTCGCATACCTCGGCACGTTTGGTCCGAAAAGCCCTCCAGCTTCTCTATGATCGCCAGGTCAACGTCCCCGGCATCATCCTTAACTTCGTCGATACCTCGCTGCCCGAGTATTACTACTACCAATACTCGGAGTATTACCATCTGCCGGCCTCCAGCCAGGATGGCGACGGCGTCGCTCCAATCCCGCGCGAGCAAGGCAAACCTGTTCAGACGTCGTAAGCCACGACGACGATCTGTAGCGGCAGTCTACGATCGTGGCATTGATTTGTCCCGAGCTGGTAGGGCAATGCTCTGCGGAGCCGACGAATTTTGACCGCACGCCGATTCGTCGGCTCGAGAGAGTCTCGCTCGACCGACTTGGCTGCTTTGGATCGACATCTTTGTTTTTCGCGCTGAAGATTCGCGCAAAAGCGCGGCTGGCACTTGGCTGGCTGATTGCGCTTTGAAGCCAAATGGCGCTGTGGAATTTTTTTAGTTCGATTCTGCCGTACGTCGACGAAGGCGCGCGTCCGGCGATCAGGCGCGCGTTCGAGAAGGCGCGGATTGTGGGGAACTTCGCGATCGTTCAGGGCCTCATTCAGATCATCGGGTTTTGCAGCGGGATCTTGATCGTGCGCACGCTCGAGCAGCGCGATTACGCGTGGTTCACAATCGCGAACACGATGCAGGGGACGATCAACGTGCTCGCCGATATCGGCATCAGTGTCGGCCTGATCTCAATCGGCGGGCGCGTCTGGCAAGATCGACATCGATTCGGTCAGCTCGTTAATACGGCGCTTACTTTGCGCAAAATTTTCGGTGCGATCGTGATCGCGGTCGCGACTCCCATCTTGTATTTCCTTCTCGCCCGAAATGGGGCGCCGCTTCATTATGCCGCTCTATTAATCGGCCTCGTTGTCGCCGCGTTGCTGTTCCAATTGTCAGTCAACGTCCTCAGCGTCGTGCCGCGTTTGCGATCCGATATCGTTCGGATCCAGACGATCGATTTCACCGCCGCAACCGCGCGGCTCCTTGGGCTCATCGCGCTGATGTATTTATTCCTCAACGCGGCGACGGCGCTGGCATTGGCGGCAGCCGCCTCGCTGCTGCAGTTCGCGATGTTACGCAGTTATGCCGCCAGCGTGATCGATTTCAAAGCACGCGACAACGCCGAGGACCGCGCGGCCATGCTCGGCTATGTCCGCAAGCTTGCGGCCAATGCGGTCTTCTTTTCGTTGCAGGGACAAATCACGGTGTTTCTCATCAGTTTGTTTGCGCACCGTGCGACCTCAGTCGCCGAAGTTGGGGCGCTCGAACGATTGGCGATGATCTTCGCCGTGCTCGGCAATGTCTTGACCAATGTGTTCGTGCCGGCATTCGCGCGCGCGCAAAGCCCGCGAAAATTGCGCTGGCTTTACGCCGGCATTGCCGGCGGCGTGATCGCGTTCAGCTCGGTGGTCCTTGTCGCGGCCGCGGTTTTCCCCTGGCAATTTCTTTTCGTTCTCGGCAACAAATACGCGCATCTCCATCGCGAACTTCTGCTCATGGTCGGCGCCGCGGTGCTCTCCTCAGTAACCGCGACCTTTTGGGAGCTGAACGCTTCGCGCGGGTGGGTGGCCGGCTCCTGGCTTTACATCCCGCTCACGCTCGCGACGCAGATCGCACTGGTCCCCTTCGTCGATTTCTCGACTGTCGCAGGTGTGCTGATGTTTAACCTGCTCTCCACCGTCCCAAATCTCTTGCTCAATCTCGTGCTGAGTTACCGCGGCTTTGGCTCCCTCCAATCGGCGCCGGCATGAAGTTGCCAAATTTCGGCTATCATTTTTCTCGCTGGAAAGGCCGGACGCTGCGGAACTTTTACCGCGCGCTGCTTCCGCAAATCGTGAAGCGCCCGGTAAACCCGGCGCGTTCACTCGAACTTTCAGTCTTCGCTTATTCGAACGAACAGATGTTGCCGGAGCAGGTTTGTTCGCTGCGTTCTTTTCTTCGACACATGGGCCGTCCCAGACATTTCACCATTGTCTCCGATGGCTCGCACACCGATAAGAGCATCCGGCTGCTGAAAGATGTCGACCCAGCGGTGTCGGTCCGGCTCGCCGGTGAGCGGTTACCGTCGGATTTGCCGGAAAAGTTTCGCCATTATGTGACTGTTTATCCGATGGCAAAACAACTCGGCCTCCTCATGACGCTGCCGGCGAACGGGCCGTCGCTTTATGTCGATGCCGACGTACTATTTTTCGACCGCGCGAAGGATTTCGTGTCTTATCTGTCACGAACAGACGCGCCGGCGTATTATCTGCCCGATTGCCAAACCTGCTCGGCCGATCCGCGCGTGTTTCGCAGCGCGGCCGAGGAACTGAACCCGGTGAACTGCGGTTTTCTGTTGTTTTTGAAGAAGCTGGATTGGTCGCTCGCGATTGAGCGTTTCATTGAACTGGAGGGCGAGCCGAACTTCTTCACGAACCAAACGCTGGCGCATTTGGTTTTGCACGCGAACGGCGCGCAGCCGTTCGATCCGGCCAAATACATTGTTCAGCTCGACGATCAATTCGTTTACCAGGATCGACATGCTGGCCCGACAGTGGCTCTGCGTCATTACGTGAACCCGGTCCGGCATAAATTTTGGGGCCATTTATTCCGTTGACCGTGCCGATGCACAAACCGCTGCGCATCTTGGTTATTGTCGATCTTGCCTGGGACGTTCGCCTTGGCGCGGTGCGCGTGTTCATGGGACTGGCCGACGCCTGGTGCGCGGCCGGGCACAGCGTGGAGAAATATTCGCTGACTGACGCTTTCCCAATACCGTCGCGATCTCGATTTGCCTCGTTGTTTCGCCAATTCGTCTTCCCGTGGAAAGCCGCCGCTTTCGTGCGCGCAAATCGCGGCCGCTTCGATGTGATTGAGAGTTTGCTCGGGTCGCTGCCGTTCTCGAAGCGACAGTTGCGATTTCGTGGCCTCTTTGTTGCGCGTTCCGTCGGATATTATCAGCTCTACCGCGATCTCCCGCAGACACGCGAAGCGCCGCCGCGCGGCAAATTGTCAGGTCGAATCGTCTATCCTACGGTCAGCAAACTGATCTCGGCGCGTTCGCAACGAGCGTTGCGCCAGTGCGATCTGCTCAACCTGCCGAACGATGAAGAACTTCGCTCATTGCACGAACAGCTCGGACCGGACAAGCCGGCCCTGGTTCAGCCATACGGGCTGAGCGACGAGCGTCAGCGCGATCTGTTACAGGCGATGCAGCCGGCGTCGGAGCGGCTCGCGAAAAACAAAGTCAGCTTCATCGGGATGTGGAGCCCGCGCAAAGGTGCAAACGACTGGCGAAAAATTATTCGCCGGGTTCGCGCTGCCGTGCCGGACGCGCGCTTTCTTTTTCTCGGCACGCTGGTGGAAGCTCGACAAGTGCTGAACGATCTCGCCATGCCCGGCGTCGATTTCATTGACCTCGTCGCCGAATATCGCCCCGAGCAACTGCCGAAACTCCTCGCCGATTCCGCGGTGGGCGCGTTCCCGAGTTACGCCGAAGCGTTTGGGTTTGGCGTGCTCGAGCAACTTGCAGCCGGGATTCCATGTGTCGCGTATGATGCGGCTGGTCCGCGCATGATATTGGAGAAGCACCTTCCCGAGCTGCTCGCGCCGGTGAGCGATTTTGAGAAGCTCGCGGCCACACTCGTGCGCGTGCTTCGCTCCGATGAGACCCAGTACGAGGAGCTGTCCCGACGCTGTGCCGAAACCGCGGCGCGTTTTGATTGGGCGACGATCGCCGAAGAAACAGCCGAAGTTTATCGCGCGCATTTATCACGTAATTCCATGCAACCGCAAACATGACGACCATTTTGCAGATCGTGCCGCAGCCGCCGGGCACGCTCGATGGTGTCGGCGATTACGCGCTCAACCTCGCCAAAGCGCTCTCAGCACAATACGGCTACGAGACAATCTTTGCCGTCGCCAAAACCTCCGACAGGTGGGCAAAAGGCGAGTTCCGCGTCGTCGCCGGACTGGATTCCGCGCTCGATTGCAGCGCATCCTGCGACCACGTGATCTTGCATTACGCAAACTACGGCTACCAATCGCGCGGC
>QHPZ01000216.1 GCA_003219225.1 Verrucomicrobiota bacterium
TGCCCCGGCCGAACCAGCCGAGTTCGTCATCATCCGCATCGGTTAGCGCAATGCTTTTTGAATCGAGGTTGGATCGTCGAGCAAAATCCATTCGATGATCGATACAGGCAGACTGCCGTTCTTAATCAGGTCGTCATGGAATTGGCCGAGCTGGAAATTCTCGCCTTGTTTGTCCTTATAACGGCCGAGCAGATTCATGATCTGCCATTTGCCGATGATGTAACTGATTTTCTGGTGCGGGTTCGAGGCCGAGCCCGCCGCTTCGCCCTCGGCCGCCTCGCGATCGAGCCCGCCCGCGTCCATGAAATATTTCACCGCTTGCTCGAACGTCCATTTGCCGGTGTGCAGATTCACATCCACGCCGATCCGCGCGCCACGATACCGAGACAACCGCAAAATCTGTCCCTGTGCCGGCGAATTGTTCGGATAGAGCCCGGTGCGCATTAGCATTTCCTCGCCGTAAAGCGCCCAACCTTCCACGAACACGCCATCCTGATGCTGGCGGCGGATTTCATCGCTCAAATGGTTCGCGATCGACAGTTGCATAAAGTGGCCGGGAATGCCTTCGTGGCCCAGGATCGGCCGCGGGTCTTCGATCGCCGCGCGAATGTAAAAATTCTTCGACTGCGGATTGTAAGTTGGAATGAAAAAGAACCCGCTCGGATCCTTGTCATAAACTCCGGGCGGATTCATGAAGCCGCCGGGACTTGTCGGCTTGAACGCATCGGGCAATTGGCGAATCTCGAACCGGCCGAGATAATCTGGAATCGTCACGATGTGATGTTCTTTCAGGAAATTGACTTTCATACGCTTTGAGAAACGAT
Source organism: Verrucomicrobiota bacterium (assembly GCA_003219225.1). Taxonomy (GTDB): domain Bacteria; phylum Verrucomicrobiota; class Verrucomicrobiia; order Chthoniobacterales; family UBA10450; genus AV17. The sequence goes on from QHPZ01000216.1 coordinate 825, forward strand.
TCCTGGTCGGGCGGAATGTTGGCCGCGCGCGCTGGATCGGGATCGGCCAGCTTCGGATCAGGCAGCAATGCTTCGAGCGCGCGATACCGCGCGTTCTCCACACGTCCGATCATTTCCACTTCGCGCGCGTCGAGCGGCAGAAGTAAAACGTGTTTGAGATAGTAATTGTAATTCGCTTCGCCCATCGGCGCGAAATCCACCATCTTCGGCATCCGTTTCTCGAGCTCGTCGGCAAAACTGTGGATCGCGACCAGCGCCGCATCGCGCGCCTTCACCAGTTCGTCATGTTCGTTCGGCGCAAGGCCTGTCCCGAGCCCCGTCGCGGGATCGACATCGAGCGCCATCAGGCTCTTGTTAAAAAGCGGATCGATCGCGCGCGCGGAGTCGATCGCGAGCTTGGCGTATAGTTTTACCGGGTTCTGCAAATTCGCCAGGCCCTGCTTCAGCATGGCCGGCATTGCTTTCAGTCGCGCGGTTGCGGACAGCGCGCGTTTGCGCGGCGTGTCGTATTCCTTTTTCAGTAGGGAGAAAATGGCACTGACGCATTCGCCGATATAAGTCTGCGGATTTGTCCGTTCGAATTTTAGAACGCGATCTTGGAAATCGACGTCGATCTTGTCGTCCTTCGACCAGCTCCGAAAGCCTTCGCGAGCCCCGATTGTTTCGGGGTTGTCGATCTTGAGCGCGCGCACTTTGTCGAGCAACGCCCTTACGTGCTGCGCGCGCTCGGCGATTTTTGCCGGTGAGAAATCCGCCAGCCGATCGTCCCACGTGTGCAGACCGGCGTTGCTGCTCGAGACCGGATCGTTCTCATTGCGCCAGTTGTAGTAATCGTCCGCCAGCTTGTGCAGCAGCGCGACATCGGCGCTGGTGCTCTTGCCGGTGATTGTCGGTGTCGTTCTCGTGATCAACGCTTTGTTCGACACATCTGGACTGCGTCCCGGCGGCGGCTGCGCTGTTCCTCGCAAAGGCATCGCTAACACAAGAAAGATCGACAAACGAATTCCAAACTTCACGGTGCCGGAATCTTAGAGGGCATGCCCGGCGCGGCAAATTCTAAAAATGTCCATCGACCTGGAGGGACACGCGCAGCTTGCCCTGAGCCAAGTCGAATGGGTGTCCCAAATATCGGGGCGCCCCGTTCGACAAGCTCAGGGCAAGCTGCGCGGACGCCCTCCAGATTCTTCTTTCCTGCATTCCTGCATTCCTGATTAATCTTTGTCCATGCCTGCCTACATCATCGTGGAAATCGAAATCCTGGACCCGGTCGGCTACGAGGAATACAAAAAGCAAGCCGCCGATACCGTGCACAAATACGGCGGTAAATACATCGTCCGCGGCGGCAAGAGCGAATTGCTCGAAGGCGATTGGACCCCGAAGCGCATTGTCATCCTTCAATTCGACTCAATGAACCGCGCCAAAGAATGGCTCAATTGCGAGGAGTACCGCGAGCCGCGCAAACTCCGTCACAAAACCGCCCGGACCAAGATGATTCTCGTCGAAGGCATTTAATGGTAGGGCGCGACCGCCCGGCGCGCCGACGAACACCGCGAATCCTGTACCGCCGGCCTGTGGCCGGTCAGAAAAAACTCCGAAGAGCAGACGGCCCACAGGGCCGTGGCTACAACCGCGCAGCTAATGATTGTTAACCATTTGCGGCGCAGGCTTACTCAGTTCCACCTTATCGCTCACCTTTTGAATCAGCGCCGCTTGCTGTTTCAGTTGGGCCGTTAATTCTTCGATCCGCTTGTCCTGTTGCTCAATTCGGCGATGCGCTTTGAGAAACTCGTTGAGCAGCATGGCGTTCACCGCCTCGTAGCGGACGCTGTAGATCTCGCCTTTGCGGT
>QHPZ01000217.1 GCA_003219225.1 Verrucomicrobiota bacterium
CATCGCCACGCGAACTGTTGCGCCTCTACGTCAATGTCGCTGCCACGGCGCTGGTCGCGAGCGGGCTGGAGTCGCTCGACATCGGCGAGATGTTTGCGCCGCTCGCCGCTTCAGTGGTACCGGCGCTCAAAGGCGGTCTGCCCGGTCTAAGCGGGATCTCGGCGCTGCTGGTGCGCTGCGTTTCCACGGGCGCCGCGAACGCTTTCCTCACTCTGCGCGTCGGCGAAGTGGCGCGGCGTTATTGCGAAATTACCTCCCAAACTTCGGCCGAAGGTATTCGCCGCTCCGCCACGGCTGCGGCCGTGCAACATCTCGGCCGGATCGTTCGCCAGAACGGCGCCCTCGTCGTGAAAAAGATTTGGGAAGCGACCGGCCGCTCGCTGGTCGAAAGCGGCGTGGCCAAAGCCGAAGACGTCGCGGACGCGGCGCGCGGTTGGTTCAATCGAATTTCGCACTGGCGCGTGAAAGAAGAAGCAGTCGTCGGCGAGTAACTGAACCAAACTGCCATCCTCGTCGGCAGCGTATCTAATGTGAGATATGACTGAAGCCGATAACGGAACAAACGACCCGCCGCTCGAACAGGTCGAGTTCGACGTCAACGACATCAATTCTGAAGTCGCGCAGAACACCGTCCGCGACGCGGTGAAAGATTTGAACGGGGTGCGCGACGTGCAGTTTGTCGGCGGCGGCGCAATCGTGACCTACAATCCGCTCGGCATCACAAAGGAAGAAATTTGCACCGCGATCCGACGCAGCGGTTATCGCGCGACGGAGATCGAAACGCGCGGTGCTGAGTAAACGATCTTCCGCGGAGCGCGGCTATTTCACGGTAACGGTAGTCTTCATCCCCCTTTGTGGATGAAAATCTACGGGGCAGGTCACCTCGTAGGTGCCGCGTTCCAGCACCACGTGTAGGACGCGCGTTTCATTCGGCGCCAGGTTTTTCTGAAATTTCCGATCGACGCCCGCGCCTTTGATCTCGAAGTTGTGTTTCTTTCTGCCGACGTTCTTGACCACAAAAGCCGTCTTGCCGGCCTTCAGCTCCGTCGGCATGTCGAACTTGTATTCGCTCATGGTGACGTCGACCTGGCGCGCGTCGGGCTCCGGTGTGAGCGCCTCCGCCACCGTGTCGGCCGCTTCCTTGGTGTGTCGAACGGCCGCGTGACCGACGTTAGTCGCCGTGTCGACGGTATCCTTAACCGGGTTCTGCGCGCAAAGGAGCGCGCATGGGGCGACTACTGCAGTGATGGCGAGAAGAATAGTTTTCATACCAATTGAATATCGTCAGCCGCAGCGGCCACGCGCGCCGCGCCCGTGTGATTTCGCTCGCCCGCAATTCCGGAATCAGCCTCAATCGACGGCGTAAACAATTTCGCCGCCAATGATGGTCATCTCGCAGCGGGTTTTGAGAATCTCCGGCTCGGGGATTTTCATGATGTCCCGCGAGAGCACGGTGAAATCGGCGAGCTTGCCGGGTTCAATTGAACCTTTCTCGTTTTCTTCGAACGCGGCGTAAGCCGGACAGCTCGTGAACATCTTCAGCGCCTGCTCGCGCGTGACCGCCTCTTCCGGGTGCCAGCCCGCCTTCGCCAAGGCTTCGGCGGGCAAGCCTTCGCGTGCCGAGGGCAGTGGCTTGCGCGCGACGGCGGCGTAAAACTCGATCATCGGTTCGCCGCGCTCGACCGGCGCGTCGGACCCGCCGCAGATGATCGCGCCGGAATCGAGAAGACTTTTCCACGCATAGGCGCCGGCAAGCCTGTCGGGCCCGAGCCGCGCGGGCGCGAAAAACAAATCGCTTATCGCGTGCGAGGGTTGCATCGATGGAATCACGCCGAGCTTGGCGAAGCGCGGAATATCGGCGGGATCGACAATCTGTGCGTGCTCGACGCGCCAGCGCGGGCGGGGAATGGTTTTTTGTTCCTGCGGCATCGAGTGAAAGGCCTCCTCGTAAAGATCGAGGATCAATCGGTTGGCGCGGTCGCCGATGGCGTGCGTCTCGACTTGAATGCCGCGGCGCAACGCCTCCTTGAGCATGGGGCGAAGCTCCTCGGGTTTCGCGGTGAGATAACCCGCCGTGGCGGGCGCGTCATTGTATGGCTTGAGCAGGGCGGCGCCGCGCGAGCCGAGCGCGCCGTCAAAAATAACTTTGATCGTGCGCTGGGTGAAATGATGATCGTAGCCGTTCACGATCGGCCGGCTGCGCAAAACGTTGTTCGCATCTTCGCCCGGCCCATAAACGGCGTTGATGAACCGGAGTTTGATTTTACCGGCATCGAACGCTTTGCGGATAAGATCGACATCTTCTCTGTGGCTACCGGCGTTTTGGATTTGGCACCAGCCGAGCTTGATCTCGCGTTCAATACCGAGGAGCAACGCCTGCTCGCGCTCGGCTTCAGTCGGCTTGGGGATTTTTTGCGCGACCAAATCCTGTGCATGATCGAGCAGCATTCCGTTCGGCTCGCTGTTGGTTTTCAGGATCTGACCGCCGAACGGATCGGGCGTGTGCTTGTCGATCTTGGCAATCTTCAGCGCTGCCGTGTTTACGACTGAAGCGTGACCATCGGCCCGGGTGAGATAGACCGGGTTGCGCGGCGCGACTTGATCGAGCTCGCGACGAGTCGGGAACTGCGGCGGTTTCCAGAAAGTCTCGATCCAACCGCGGCCGACGATCCATTTGCCCGGCTCGGTCTGCGCGACGCGCTCCTTTACGTTGCGCAGAAAATCCTCGCGCGTGTTCGTGCCTTCAAGATTCAAATGCATCTCGCGCTCGCCGATCCCGAATATGTGGCAATGGGAATCGGTCAGGCCCGGCGCGACGGTTTTGCCGGCAAGATCGACAATTCGCGTCTGTGGTGTGGCGAGCTTTTTGGCCTCTTCATTCGAGCCGACGAAAATGATGTGGTCCTTTGCGACGGCGACGGCCTGGGCCTGTGGCTGGCGTTCGTTGATCGTGTAAATGTTGCCGTTGAGCAGAATGAGATTGGCAGCTTCAGCAGCGTTCACATTGGCGTTCGCGCAGAACAGCAAGCAGAAAATGCACGTGAAAAGAGCGGAAGAATTTTCTTTTACCAGCGTGCGGCGCATTTATAGACTTTTGCCTGCCCCTCCGGCGCGGAATCAATTCAAAACTTTGCACCGTCTGAACCCGGCACATCCCAATCTTCTGTCCGATTCGTTTTCAGTTTGGCGTCGCTGCTCGGCCCGCGACGGCTGATTCGTATGGCGAATTTTTTTCCACGCTGGACAAATTGGTTGCCGCTCAAACTTGCGATCTGCGGGTTTTTCGTTGTCTGCGGACTGACCGCCGGGACGTGGTATTACGTGACGCCGAAATACACGAAGGTGGGGTATCAACCGATCCAGCCGGTGTCCTTTCCGCACGATATTCACGTGACGCAGCTCGGGATGGATTGCCGCTACTGCCACAGTTTTGTCGAAGTGGCGGCGCACTCGAACGTGCCCAACACCCAGACGTGCATGAACTGCCATTCGCAGGTGCAAAAAGATAATCCGAAGCTGGAGCCGGTCCGGGTGAGCTGGAAGACGGGTAACCCGATTGCGTGGGTCTGGATCCATCGGCTGCCCGATTACGTTTTTTACAATCACGCCGCGCACGTCAATCGCGGGATCAGTTGCTACAGTTGCCACGGCGAGATCAATCACATGCGCGTCGTCGAGATCAACCATATGCGCGTCGTCGAAGACGCCAAACCGATGAGCATGGCGTGGTGCCTCGAGTGCCATCGGCACCCGGAAAATTTTCTGCGGCCGGACGATCAGATTTTCAACCTTGACTGGAAACCGGATGACGTGAAGCCGGCGGAGTTTGTCGCGAAGTACGGACAACCACAAAGCGTGACCGAAGATTGGTCGAAGAAGAAGCATCTCACGCAGCAAGAGATTGGTCAGACGTTAAAGGAAAGCTGGCACATCGCTCCAAGCCAAAATTGCCAGACTTGCCACCGATGAAACGCGTCTTCCAACATCCGCCTGAACCTCTGACTGGCCGCAAGTATTGGCGGAGTCTCGGCGAATACAGCAGCACACCGGAGTTTCGCGATTGGCTCGAGCGTGAGTTCCCTGCCGGCGCAGCGGAGCTGAGCGAAGACGAGTGGTCGCGGCGAGATTTTCTGAAACTGATGGGCGCGTCGATGGCGCTGGCCGGCGTTGGCCTAACGAGTT
>QHPZ01000043.1 GCA_003219225.1 Verrucomicrobiota bacterium
CGCGCTGGAGTTGCTGAAATTATTTCTGACCCATGCTCAAGGACTCGCCGTTGTGGTCGATGAGTTCGGCGGTACCGAAGGCATCATCACGATGTCGGACATCGTGGAGGAAATCCTCGGCGACGCGCTGCCGACCGGAGATGTCGATCTTTACATCGAGCCGCTTGAGCCGGGAAAGTACCTCGTCAGCGGCGACGTACGTCTGGACGATTTGAGCGAGCACCTTGGTTTCGAAATCGAGGCGGAAGGAATCGACACCATTGGCGGGTTCGTCTTCAATCGGCTCGGTTATTTCCCGCCGTCGGGGACGCAGCTCGAAATTCCGCGGCTCGCGATCACGGTGCGCCGCGCCGGTCACAAGCGGATCGAGGAACTGTTGCTAGAGAAAACGACTGGGGCAGGGGAGGCGGACGAGCACCCCACGAATCGCGTCGCGGCATGACAATCGCGTTCATAATTCTTTGTTGCTGGATTGTTTCGTTCTTCTTCAACGGGATCGAGAGCGGTTTGCTCTCGGTCGATCCGGTGCGGCTGCGACAGAACGTGAAACGCGGTGTGCCGGCGGCCGTGCGGCTGAGCCGATTACTGAAGCATCCCGAGCGGCTTCTCGTCACGGTGCTGCTTTTTACAAACGCAGCCGACATCGTCGGTTTGTTGTTATTAACGCGCCAATGCGTCCGCTCGTTCGGATCAGCCGGGTTCGTGATCGCGTTTCTGATCGCGCTGCCGATTTACCTGTTCGTCCTCTCCATGCTGCCGAAAGCGCTATTCCGGCGATTTCCGTTTCGAGCGCTCGCCCGCCTTGCCGGCCTGCTCGAATTTGTCACGCGGCTGATGTGGCCTTTTCTCGAATTCGGTTCGTGGCTGCGCCGACTTTTGCTGCCGGCGCGGGCCGAAACTCACCGGCTCTTTGCCGGACGCGAGGAACTGAAACAAATCACGGCTGAAAGCGAGCGCGCCGGTGGGTTGACGGCGACGGAGCGGGCGATGATTCATAACGTCGTCGATTTCCGCGGTGTCAAAGCGCGCGATGTCATGGTGCCGTTGTCGAACGTTATCGCGCTGCGGCCGGAGAGTTCCATCGAGGACGCGCTCACGCTTGGCAGTTCATCGGGCGTCGAGCGGCTGCCTGTCATCAACTCAGCCGGTCAGCCGAGCGGATTAATCAATGTGCTCGACATCCTGCTCGAAAAAAATGGGGCCAGGCCGCTGGGCTATTTCATGAGACGGATCGTAACCGCGACTGAAGAAGAACCGGCTTACCGAATTGTGCAGCGTTTGCGCGTCGCGCGGCTGGGCCTGGCTGCGGTGTTAGATCGACAACGAAATTTCCGCGGCATCGTCACGTTGGAAGATTTGATCAAGCGGTTGGTTTCTTCCTCGGAAGCGCGCGCGTGATTGTCGATCTTTGCGCCTCGCGGAGATCGGCAATTCAGTTACGTCTCGCCGGTCGGAAACTTTTCGTCTCCGCTCAAAATGCGCGCGGTGTTGACCATCGCAAGATGAGTAAACGCTTGTGGAAAATTACCGAGCTGACGTTTTCCGATTGGATCGTACTCCTCGGAGATAAGCCCGAGATCGTTTCGCAGAGTGAGCAAGCGCTCGAACAGCGCCTTGGCCTCCTCCGTTCGACCGATGAGATGGAGGCTGTTGGCGAGCCAAAACGAGCAGGCCAAAAATGTGCCTTCTCCGCCGGGTAAACCGTCCACGTTTTCTTCTTCTGTCCGGTAACGCAGCACCAATCCGTCCCGGACGAGCTCGCGTTCAACAGCTTCGATTGTTCCTCGAACGCGTTCATCGCTCGGCGGCAGAAAACCGACCCGCGGCATCATGAGTAAACTCGCGTCCAAGGCGTCCGAGCCATAAAACTGGGTGAACGCCTTCTTGTCGATGTTGTAACCGCGTTCGCAAACCTCGGCGTGAATTTGATCCCGAATTTTTTTCCAGCGCTCAACATTATCAGCCGCCGCGCATTTGCACAGCTGCGCTAGTTTGACCGCGCGATCGAACGCCACCCACGCCATCATCTTGGAATGAGTGAAATGTTTGCGGCCGCCGCGCACTTCCCAAATCCCTTCATCCGGTTGATCCCAATTGGATTCAAGGAACCGCATCAGCTGCACTTGCAGGCGCCAGTCCGATTCGTCGGTCTGCAACCCGGCGACATGCGATTGGTGCATGGCCAGAAGCACTTCGCCAAAGACATCGAGTTGGAATTGATTGGAGGCGGCGTTGCCGACCCGCACCGGTTTCGAGTTCGCGTAGCCTGACAACCAGGGAATCTCGCGCTCGTAGAGCCATCGTTCGCCGTGCACTCCGTACATGATCTGCATTTGCGCGCCGCTCCCGGCGATGGCGCGCAGAAGCCATTCCCGCCACGATTTTGCTTCGTCGCGGTAACCGACCCGCATCAGCGTGATTAAGGTGAAGGTCGCGTCACGCAGCCAACAGTAGCGATAATCCCAATTGCGCACGCCACCGATTCCTTCCGGAAGCGATGTGGTCAAGGCCGCGACCAAGCCACCGGTCGGCGCGTAGGTAAGACCTTTGAGCGTGATGAGCGAACGCTTGACCGCATCTTTCCACGGACCGGAATAATGACATTGCTGCGCCCAGGCGTTCCAAAATTTTTCCGTGTCGCGTAAGGCATGCTCGGGATTGATCGCGCGCGCCGGCTCTTCATGGGAAGCAAACCAGGTGAGAACAAACGGCAGGCGCTCGCCTTTTTTAACGGTGAACTCGGCGACCGTGGTCAAATCTTCGCCGCGCGTTTCGATCGGCGTCCGCAAAATGAGGCCGTCCGGGCCGGCGATCGCCTCGAGGCCCTCATGCGCTTTACGCACCCAGGGAATGATCGATCCGTACTCGAAGCGGATAATCAGCTCCATCTCCATCCACACTTCGCCGCGCAGTCCTTCGACGATCCGGACGAGGTCGGGATTTTTTCCCCGCGGCGGCATGAAATCGATCAGGCGCACCGCGCCGCCGGCTGTTTCAATTTCCGTCTCGAGAATGAGCGTGTCGCCGCGATAGCGTCGGCTCACCTTATCGACCTTTTCTTTCGGCGTGAACAGCCAGTGGCCGTTTTCTTTCTTTCCCAGAAGCGACGCGAAGCAAGCCGGCGAATCAAATCGCGGCAAACACAGCCAATCAACACAACCATCCCGGCTGACCAGTGCGCCCGTCTGCGTGTCGCTTAAGAACGCGTAATCTTCGATCTTCGCCGGGTCCTTCATTTCTGCTCCTGCTCGTAATCGTGATCGATCGTTACGGTTCTGCCAGCTTCGCGATTCCGTCGGCGTTCAAACGGAACACCGTCCATTCATTCATTGGTTTGGCGCCGAGCTTGCGATAAAATTCAATCGCCGGCTCATTCCAGTCGAGCACCGCCCATTCCATGCGGCCGCAGCCGCGGTCGCGCGCGATTTTGGCCAGTTCCACCAGGAGCGCCCGGCCGTAGCCCTTGCCCCGGTGCTCCGGCCTAACGAATAAATCTTCAAGGTAGAGGCCGGCCCGGCCGAGCCAGGTGGAGAAGTTGTGAAAGTAAACGGCAAACCCGACCGGTTCTTCGTCCTCGAAGGCGAGCAGCACTTCGGCGGCCGGTTTTTTCCCGAAGAGAACATCGACAAGTTGTTCCTCGGTGGCGGTGACTTCGTTGGGCGCGCGTTCGTAGGTGGCCAGGTCCCGAATCAAATTCAGGATCGTGCCGACGTCGGCCAGGGTCGCGCGGCGGATCGCGAATCGCGGCAGGTCTGATTTTTCAGCAGGCGCGCTCATTCCTTCGGCTTTAGTTCGTAGATGGCGAACTCAGGAGTTTTTTCCACGAGCATTGCGGCCTGCGCAAGGTACTCCGCGAACCGCGGGTAGCGATCGAGGAACCAAAATGTGGTCGACACAAATACGACATGCGTCGCGCCTGCTGCGCGCAAGTGTGCGACGTCGTCGATGAGCTGTTCCGCACTGGCGGGATCGCCATTGTAGATCGCGTCCTTTTCCGGAAGATGCCAGCCGCGCCGCTCGGCGTAGTAGAAGAGTGTCGGGTCGCCATGATCGGCCGCGATGATCAACGCACTTTGCCGAGTCGCGTGTTTCAGCTCCAGACCCGCAGCGCGCAGATGACTCGCCCAC
>QHPZ01000044.1 GCA_003219225.1 Verrucomicrobiota bacterium
TGCCGCCCTGAATATCCAGACCGAGCGCGATCCTTTTCTCCGGCGGCCAGATGGTGGCGATGCTCAGCGCGACGAACGCCACCACCAGCGTGAGCGCGATCAGACGTTTACGCAGCCCGATGTCGGTTGCGAAATACCAACCGAAGAGAATCAGCAGGCCGAGGCCGACGAAAAATGTGAGGATCGGACTCATGTTTCTGTCATGTCGAGCGAAGTCGAGACATCTCTCATTGCTTCGCCGCTTCTGGCCGGAACACGTTTGCGATGGCGGATTTTTCCATTTCGATCTTCACGTTATCGGCCACTTTCACCATCACCGTGGTCTCCTTCACGTTGACGATCAACCCGTGGATGCCGGCATTCGTCACGACGCGATCGCCCGTTTTCAAGCTCGCGATCAGTGTTTTTTGTTCAGCTTGTCGCTTTTTCTGCGGTCTGATCATCAAGAAATACATGATGATCATGATGAAAATGAGCGGAACGAACATGCCGCCGAGGCCGCCGGCGGGGCTCGGAGCCGGTCCCGTCGGCTGTGCTTGAGCTAGGAGCAGAGCAAACATTCGCAAGAGAAGGCGACCGCCAGCTTAAACGCGAACACGCGTGTCGCAATCGCGAATCGCTGTAGCCACGGCGCTGTGCGCCGTCACCGCCGACATGCCACAGGCACGTGGCTACACCGCAACATCAACATCGCGCGTCTTGTAATTGGCCACGAATTGTTTCCGAAAATCTTCGAAGGTTCCGCGCTCGATCTTCGCGCGCGCCTGCCGCATCAGATCCAGGTAGAAATGCAAATTATGCAGCGTGATCAGGCGCAAGCCGAGAATCTCCTCCGCCTTGATCAGGTGCCGGATGTAGCCACGCGCGAATTCCCGACAAGCCAGACACCGGCAGTTTCGCTCGATTGGTCCTTTGTCCATCGTGAACTCGGCGTTCTTCAAATTGAGTGTGCCGGTCGATGTGAATGCGGTTCCATTGCGAGCCAACCGCGTCGGCAACACGCAATCGAACAGGTCCATCCCGCGCGCGATCAGCTCGAGAATTTGCGGCGGCGTGCCGAGTCCCATCGCGTAGCGCGGCCTGTCTGTCGGTAAGACCGGCTCGCTCGCTTCCACGGCGCGAAACATTTCTTCTTCCGGCTCCCCCACGCTCACTCCGCCAATTGCGTAGCCGTCAAATCCAAGATCGACAATCATGTGGGCGCTAGTTTGCCGCAGGTCCTCAAACGTTGCGCCTTGCACAATGCCAAAGATCAGTTGTCGAGTTGGACGTTCCACGTTCGACGTTCGGTGTTCGACGTTTTCTTTGCACCTCTTTGCCCAGCGCGCGGTCAACTGTATGCTTCGCGCCGCATACTCGTAATGGCAGGGATAGGGCGGACATTCGTCCAACACCATCGCGATATCGCTGCCCAGCGCCGTCTGAATTTCCATCGCGATCTCCGGCGAAATGAGCGCGGGCGCGCCGTCGACGTGGTTTTGAAACCGCACGCCTTCCTCAGAAATCCGCCGCAGCTTTGCCAGCGAGAAAATCTGGTAACCGCCGCTGTCGGTCAGGATCGGCCCATCCCAATTGATGAATTTGTGCAGCCCGCCGAAATGTTTGATCACCTCAACGCCGGGCCGGACGAACAGATGATAGGTGTTGCCAAGAATGATTTGCGCCTTGAGCTCGCGCAGTTCGCGGGGGCTGACCGCTTTCACCGATCCCTGTGTGCCGACCGGCATGAAAGCCGGTGTATCGATGCTGCCGTGCGCGGTCTCGAGCCGACCTACTCGCGCCTTGGTGTTTTTGTCGGTGGCTTTTAGTTCAAACATTTTCCGAACTCTGGAACACTGGGTGACCGCACTGGAGCGGCAACTATTCATCCAAAAAAATGGAGAGCAATTCTTCTGCGCAAACGAGCGGGCGATTTGCATGGCAATTTTGCTACTGGGCCGCGCTCGTCGTGATTTTTGGGTGGGCGGCGTGGCAACGTTTTACGCTGCCGCTCGATCCAATCGCCGATCCCGATACGTGGGGTTATCTCTCACCCGCGCTGCGTAAACTCACCGGCGCCGCCTTTGGCCACACGAATGGCCGCAACTTTCTTTATCCCGGGTTTGTCTTTCTGCTCCTGCGAGGGTTTGGCGATTTTCGCGCCATCACGATCGCGCAACACTTTTTGGGACTGGTCGCGGGCGGACTGCTCTTGCTGACGTGGTGGCGCGCTCGCGTTCTGCTGCCGAATCGCCGCCTTGCCGGCGCGGCTCACGACGCCCTCGGCCTGATCGGGGCAGCCATTTTTCTTTTCGCCGGCGAAACCATTCATCTGGAGATGCAACTTCGTCCCGAAGCAGTGTGCGCGTTTTTGGTCAGCCTTAACATTTGGCTCTTCCTTCAATTTATTGCCTCCTGTTTCGTTGAGGACCGCCCAACTGCCGCAACGCTTTACGGTATCGCGCTCATCTTCAGCGCCATCTTGCTCGCTTCGGTCAGGCCAAGCTTCATGCTGTTGGCGATCGTCGCAGTCACGCCCGTGGCGATTTTCTTTTTTCGGCGTGATCGCGTCCGCCAAAAACTGGCCATCGTGATCGGTGGAGTTCTCAGCGCAGCCTTGTTGCTCGTGCCCGAGCACATTCTCAGCCGCAATGACGAAAAGACCCGGACGTTTCTGCCCGCCACGCTTTTTACGATTCACGCTAATCTCATTCGCGACCAGATGGCGGATGATTTGCAGCGCGGTGCGCAGCTGCCGTATCCCCGCGAATGGCTCGAACATGTTTATGCCGCGCTGAACAGCGAGATTGCCAAATCGGCGGCGGCGGAAGAATCGCGCTATCACGTCGGCGCCGGATTCTCTCCTGATTATCTCATGTACCAGCCTGCTTCGATCGCGGCACAACTGCGCGCCGAGTTCCGAGGCGACATCGGCGCGCTCTGCGCGTTTTATCGTTTCTATTACTGGCGAATCTGGCGGTATCGCCCGCTGCTCGTGTTGCAAAAGATCGGCCGGCAGATGTCGATCTTTTATGCGTTGCGCTGCCCCGCTTACTATCGGGCCAAAGCTTTGCCACTCGCGATCGAGTACGAGCGAGCTGGAAAGTCTCTCGACACTCCCGCTTATCAAAAGACGTGGGCCGCTTATGCGCCCGCGGTCGAGTTCATGCATCGAACGGCCGCGCTGGCGCGGAGCGCGCCGGTGATTGAACAGCGCGCCTACGTTCGCAAAGTGCTTGGCCTTTTGGCGGCCACCTATCTGCCGTTGCTTTTGGTTTCAGTCGGACTCAGTGCGCTTGTCTTGTCGCGACAAACGCACCGCCGCCGATTCGGCTGGCTCGCGGTTCTGGCCGTGCTGCTGTTCAGTTACAATCTGGCGGCTTGCCTGGAAGTAGCCGTCATTCATTTGCTCGAGTACTCTCGCTACGTCACCGTGCAAATGTACTTTACTATGCTCGCGCAATTTTTTGCGTTTTGGTTTGTCGCTGAAATGGTGCTGGAAACGCGTCGTTCGCTGTTCGTTAAAAAGTAGTCAGCCGCACTCAAAATATTCTTTGCGAGGGTGTGTTTTCCGTCTATATTCGCGCCTCACCGCATCAGGCGCGTGACAGTGTAGTGCGCGGCTGTGCGGGTTTTTTTGTCGCCCGGAACACGAGGTTTTTGGCGGCGCATTGTATTTAAAAATGCCGACGATCAACCAGTTGATTCGGAAAGGACGCCGCAAGGTGTCGGTGAAATCCAAGTCACCGGCGCTGAGCGATTGTCCGCAGCGCCGCGGTGTGTGCGTGCAGGTGATGACGCGGACGCCGAAGAAGCCAAATTCCGCCCTGCGCAAAGTGGCCAAGGTGCGCTTGACGAACGGCCAGGAAGTGATTGCCTACATCCCGGGCGAGGGGCACAACCTGCAGAAGCACTCCATCGTGCTCGTGCGCGGCGGGCGCGTGAAAGATTTGCCGGGCGTGCGCTATCATATTGTGCGCGGCACGCTCGACGCGCTTGGCGTGGATGGACGCCGGCGCGGTCGCTCCAAGTACGGCGCGAAGCGCCCGAAAGGTGGCGCGGCCGGCGGAGGCGGCGCGGCGAAAGCGGCGCCGGCGGCGGCCAAGGAAGATTAATTTTGAAACGGAAGATCGACAATGTCGCGACGGAAGCATGTCTACAAAAAAGAGGAGCGCGTCGATTCCCGCTACGGGAGCCCGGCGGTCCTGCGGCTCATCAACACCGTCATGCGTCGCGGCAAGAAGTCGCTCGCCGAGCGAATCGTTTACACCGCGATTGAAAAATCGCGCGCCGGTTCCGATTCAGTCGATCCGCTCGAAGTCGTAAACAAGGCGATCGAAAACGTTCGCCCGCGGCTGGAAGTGAAATCGCGGCGCGTCGGCGGCGCGACTTATCAGGTGCCGATGGAAGTGACACCAGCGCGGCAAATCTCACTCGCCATGCGCTGGATCGTCCAATACGCCGACAACCGCAAAGGCATGCCGATGGCCGACGCGCTCGCACAGGAAATCAAAGACGCCGCCGCCGGTCAGGGCAACGCGATCAAGAAACGCGAAGACACGCACAAAATGGCGCAGGCCAATAGGGCATTCGCACATTTCAGATGGTAACCGCACGGCGGAATGACGAAGCACGAATGACGAAGCACGAAACACGGATGACGTGGCAACGAATGACGACATTTCGTCATTCGTCATTTTAATCTTATGGCGACCGCGACGATCGAGAAAAAACCAGCCGCGGCGAAAAATCCGAACTCGCCCGATCGCAAGTTCCCACTCGAACGGACGCGGAACATCGGGATCGCGGCGCACATCGACGCCGGCAAAACGACGATCACCGAGCGCGTCCTGTTTTACACCGGCATGATTCACAAGATGGGCGAGGTGCACGAAGGCACGACCGTGACCGACTGGATGGAGCAGGAGCGCCGCGGAATCACCATCACATCGGCGGCTACGACCTGTGAGTGGTCGCAGAAAAAAGAGGAAGGTGTTTACAAAATTTTCGAAGGGATCAAGCAGCGCATCAACATCATCGATACGCCTGGTCACGTCGATTTCACCGCGGAAGTCGAGCGTTCGCTGCGCGTGCTTGATGGAGCAATCGCGGTTTTCGACGGCGTCGCTGGCGTGCAGCCGCAATCCGAAACCGTCTGGCGTCAGGCAACAAAATACAACGTGCCGCGACTTGCGTTCATCAACAAAATGGACCGGGTCGGCGCGAATTTCGAAATGTCGGTGGACAGCATTCACAAAAAACTCGGTGCAAACGCAGCTCAAAGGGCAGCTCGACGTTATTAATAAGAAAGCGATTATTTATTCTGACAGCGATCAGCTAGGATCGACATACGACGTGACCGATGTCCCGAAGGAACATGTCGGTGCTGTCGATAAAGCCTACAACGATCTGGTCGAGCAAATTTCTAATCTTGATGACGAGGTCGCCGAAGTCGTGCTCGAACAGAAGCCGGTTACGCCCGAGCTCTTGAAAGCAGCGATTCGGCGTCAAACGACTGCGAATAAGTTCGTTCCCGTTATCGGCGGCTCGGCGTTGAAGAATATCGGCGTGCAATACCTGGTCGATGCGGTAGTCGATTACCTGCCGAGCCCGCTCGACATTCCGCCGGCAAAGGGGATGGAGCCCGACACCCACGAGCCGATGGAAGCGCCGACGGACGATAACGCGCCGTTCTGCTCGCTCGCGTTCAAATTGTGGAGCGATCCATTTGTCGGGAAACTCGTTTTCTTTCGCGTCTACTCAGGAACGCTGAGCAAAGGCGACACGGTTTATAATCCGCGCACGAACTCAAGGACGCCGCGGCCGGACAGGGCAGCGCAATTAAGAAACGCGAAGACACACACCGAATGGCGCAAGCGAATCGCGCGTTTGCGCATTTCCGCTGGTAACGATTATGGCAACCGCGACGATGGAAAAAAAGAAGGCAGGCGCGAAGGGCCCGAACTCGCCGGATCGCAAGTTCCCGTTAGATCCGACGTTTCGCGTTTACACCCACGAAGACACCGGTCAGACGATCATCGCCGGCATGGGCGAGCTGCATTTGGAGATCATCCGCGACCGGATGTTCCGCGAATTCAAAGTGGACGCGAACGCGGGCAAACCGCAGATCGCCTATCGCGAAACGATCACCACCAATGCGCATGGCGTCGGCAAGCTGATCAAACAATCAGGCGGACGCGGTCAGTACGGCCACGTCGAAGTGGACTTGCGTCCGGCGGAGCGCAGCAAGGGACTGCAGCTCGAGAACAAGATCGTCGGCGGAATCATTCCGAGGGAGTACATCCCGGCCGTGAAGAAAGGCATCGAGGAAGCGATGCTCGATGGCGTGCTTGGCGGTTACCCGGTTGTCGATGTTGAATGCGACATCGTCTTCGGAAGTTTTCACGAAGTCGATTCCAGCGAGCTCGCGTTCAAAATGGCCGCCATCTTCGCGATGAAAGATGGGTTCCGTGCCGGCAAACCGATCCTGCTCGAGCCGATCATGAAAGTCGAAAACATCACGCCGGAAGAATATCAGGGCGACATTTGTGGCGACCTCAGCCGGCGCCGCGGCAGCATCCAAAGCATCGAATCGCGCGGGAATCTCGCGATCATCCACGCGCTTGTCCCGCTGGCGGAACTCTTCGGTTACGCGACCGCGATTCGCTCGCTCTCCAAAGGGCGCTCAAGTTACTCGATGGAGCCATCACACTTTGAGCCGGTGCCGCCGAACCTCGTCGCGGCCATTCTCGATCAAAAGGAGAGCAAATGAGCAATGGCCAGCGGATTCGGATTCGGCTGAAGGCGTTCGATCACCGGATGCTTGACCAGTCCGCGATCGAGATCGTGGAGACGGCCAAGCGCACCGGCGCGCGCGTGGCGGGCCCGATCCCGCTGCCGACGTTGATCGAGAGGTTTACGGTGAATCGCTCGCCGCACGTCGACAAAAAATCGATGGAACAATTTGAAATCCGCACGCACAAACGCCTGCTCGACATCATCGAACCGACCGCCAAGACCGTGGACGAACTGAAAAAGTTAAACCTTCCCGCCGGGGTGGACATCACGATCAAGATTTAAAAAAAAAGGAATCAGGAACGCAGGAAAACAGGAAAGGAAAATTGGTTAAAATCGACGTCTGGGATCAGCAAATCATTTCCTACTTTCCTGCTTTCCTAATTTGTTGCCATGAGCATCGGGTTACTCGGACAAAAGATCGGCATGACCAGCGTCTACGACGCCGCCGGCAAGCTGCACTCGGTGACAGTGATCGCGGCGGGCGATAACGTGCTCTTGTGCCGCCTAACGAACGAGAACCATGGCTACTCGGCTGTGCAGGTCGGGTTTGGCCGGCAGAAGAAATCGCGCCTAACGAAGCCGATGCTCGGCCAATTCAAGAAAGCGGGTGTCGAAGCGAAAAGATTTGTCCGCGAAATTCGGCTGCCGGCCGATCTGCCCGAGGGCGACATCAATTTGAGCGTAACGCAATTTCAGCCCGGCGATTTCGTCGATGTAACCGGCCGCTCGAAAGGAAAAGGTTTCCAAGGCGTGATGAAGAAACACAATTTCCACGGCCAAGGCGCAGCGCACGGATCGAAGACGCACCGTCGCGTCGGCGCGATTGGGAACCGTTCAACGCCGGGACGAATTTGGAAAAACATGGGCATGCCGGGTCATCTAGGTGCGCGAAGCCGAACAAATCATTTTGATCAGCGGCGCGGTGCCCGGCGCAAACGGCAGCTATGTAATCGTGAAGCCGGCGATCAAGAACCCGGCTGCGCGGATCGCGTTGCATGAAGAGCACGCGAAAGAAGATCAGGCTGCCGCCGCGAAAAGACCCAAGAAAGCCTGGGCTGAAGCGCAGAAACAAGCAGAGGCTCCAAAATGAGCGCGAAAGTTTTAACTAAAGCCGCTGCGAAAGAGGCGAAGCTCGACATCATCGAAGACGGTCGTGGAACGCAGGCTGTGCACGACGTTGTCGTCGCGATCCGTGCGGCGCGGCGCTCGGGGACCGCAAACACAAAAACGAAAGCGGACGTTGATTTGTCGGGCGCGAAGCCATGGCGACAAAAAGGAACCGGCCGTGCCCGCGCCGGTTACAAATCCTCGCCCATCTGGCGCGGCGGCGGAGTCGTTTTCGGACCGAAGCCGCGCGATTACTCGAAAAAAGTTCCCAAAAGTGTCCGCCGGCTCGCATTTCGGAAAGCCCTCAGCGAGCGGATCAACGCCGGCGATGTCCTGACCATCGACAAATTCGTTGTGCCGGAACTCAAGACGAAGTCATTTGTCGATCTTCTCCGGAAACAAACCGACGCGGAGAAGGTCTTGGTCGTATCCGATTCGTTCGACGAGAAGACGTTCAAATCGGCGCGCAACGTAAAATCGGCGCGACTTGCCACCGCCGCAGACGTGAACACGGAGCAGTTGCTCGCGTTCGAGAAAATTTTGGTCACGCACGCGGCGCTCGAGAAACTCGCGGAGCGATCGAGTTCGCCCTCAGCTACTGGTTTGCGTCCTCAGCGGCATGAGAAGAAGTCGCCAGGGCGAGGAGCCCGGAAATGAACGAGCCCTACGAGATTATCCAAACTGCATCGTTGACGGAGAAATCGACGTTGATGAGCGAGAAGCAGAACAAGTACGTGTTCCGTGTCCATCCGCGCGCGAACAAGCTCCAGATCAAGAACGCCATCGAGCGCTTGTTCCAAAAGAAGGTGGTCGATGTTAACACCTGCAATTACGGAGGAAAATGGTCGCGCGTGCGCGGGCCCTATGGCCGCAAGCCGAGCTGGAAAAAAGCAATCGTCACTTTGAAAGAGGGCGAGAAAATCGATCTCGTGTAATCCATGGCCCTGAAAAGTTTTCGCCCACGCACTCCTGTTTTGCGGTTCAAACAGCTGCCGGCCTTTGATGAGATCACGAAGTCGCGCCCGGAGAGTTCGCTGCTCGAGCCAAAGAAGAAAAGTGGTGGCCGCAATAATTTTGGCCGGCTGACTTCGCGCCACATCGGCGGCGGCCACAAACAGCATTACCGCAAGATTGATTTCAAACGCCGGAAACGCGGCGTGGCGGCGGAGGTGCTCGGGATCGAGTACGATCCAAACCGCTCGGCGCGGATCGCTCTAATTAAGTACACTGACGGCGAGCTGAGCTACATTCTTGCGCCGGATGGATTGCGTGTCGGCGCGAGCGTTGCGGCGGGGGATGATGTTGCCCCGGAGATTGGAAATGCGCTGCCGCTCCGCGCGATTCCGCTCGGCACAAACATTCACAACATTGAGCTCACACCGGGCGGCGGTGGCAAGATCGCGCGCAGCGCAGGCCAACAAGCGATATTGAACAACCTCGAGGCCGGTTACGCGCTGGTGAAAATGCCCTCCGGGGAAATCCGGCGAATTCACGCAGAATGTTTCGCGACAATCGGTCAGGTCGGCAACGTCGATCACATGAATGTTGCGGCGGGCAAGGCGGGCCGGTCGCGTTGGTTAGGCCGACGACCGCATGTGCGTGGCATGGCGATGAACCCGATCGATCACCCAATGGGCGGCGGCCAGGGCAAATCGAAAGGGGGCGGCGGGCGTCACCATCCGGTCAGTCCGTGGGGACAGCTCGCCAAAGGATTTAAGACGAGAAGCAAACACAAGCCGAGCGACCGATTTATTTTGGAGCGTCGGCGCCCCAAGAAGAAGAGTTGATTCAGAAACCAGGAAACGAGGAGATTTTTTGAAGAAGAAAATGAATCGGGAAAACAGGAAATCAGGAAAAACACTCGGACGAGAAGTTCGTTCGTGGATTCCTGGCTTCCGAATTCAATTCCTTTCCTGCTTTCCTGCGTTCCTGATTCAAAATCGGATTTGATTTTTATGGCCAGATCATTAAAGAAAGGACCCTTCGTCGAGTCGCATCTTCTGGAGAAGATCGACAAAATGAACGCCGCCGGCGCGAAAAAGGCGATCAAGACCTGGTCGCGGCGCTCGATGGTGACGCCGGATTTTGTCGGGCACACGTTTATGGTGCACAACGGAAAGACGTTTCATTCCGTTTTCATCACCGAGAACATGGTCGGGCATAAGCTCGGCGAATTTTCGCCGAAATTGCAGATTGCAGATTGTAGATTGCAGATTGAGGGCTCGCGGTTCCGCCGCGGGTTCCTGAATTTCGCAATTTTCAATTTGCAATCGGCAATCGGGTTAGGCGCGCAAGCGCAGGGAAATAGTTCTTTGTCAGAATCTAAAATGGAAAGTAAGGAATACGCGGTCACGGCCGACGCATTGCTGGCGCAGAACGAGGAGTTGCAACAGCAATTGTCGATCCAGCAGGAATCGGTCAAGACATTGACCACGAGCCTGGCGGAATCGAATGCCGAAGCGGAATTGTTTCGCCGCAAGTTCGCCGATCTGAACCTGCGCATGGAAGCGCTCGGGCTGGCGTCGGCGAGCAAAGACCGGGCGAAACTTGAGCAACGGTTGCTCGCGGCGGTGAGCGATCTGCAACTTGCGCAAAAGGAGCGGGACGAATATCGCGACCAGATGCTGCGGCTGCACGAAGCGATGTGGCGTTACCTGAAAACCGCGGAGGGCGGCGATGCTCAGGCGCGCATGGACGTGGAAGAGCAATTGCGCAGCGCCAATGCGCTCGGGTGGAATGGTCGTTTGTGGTCGCGAACCTTGGTGAGAAACACGGCGTGAAGATCGGCATGCCGCTGCGGGTGATGCGCGGCGAACAAAAGATCGCAACGCTGCGCGTGGTCGATGTGCGCCAGCAGATTTGTGGTGCGATCATCGAAGAACTGGATTCTGAAAACGAAAAAATAAAAGTGGGCGACCGCCTCCAGGTGGATGCCCAGCGGAGTGTGAGTTTGAAGTGAGGAGGTTATAACAGTTAAAAAAGCTACAAGGTTACAAAAGGCAAAACGCACTGCCGTTGTAACGATGTAACTCTTTTAACTGTTTTAACGTTCGCGAAAGCGATGGAAGTAAGATCGACATACAAGTATGCGCGGATTTCGCCGTTTAAGGTGCGCGAAGTCACGCGCGAGATTCAGGGCCTGCCGGTCTCGGCCGCGCTTGATGTGCTCGCTTTTACTCCGAAGAAGGCCGCATTCCTCATCAATAAAACGCTCAAGAGCGCGATCGCGAACGCGGAGAACAACGCCAATCTCAAAGCCGACGGCCTGGTTGTGAAAGAAGCCGTCGTCGGCGAGGGACCGACTTTCAAAAGAATCATGGCACGTGCGCGCGGCACCGCCAGCCGGATTTTGAAACGAACGAGTCACATCCGGATCGTCTTAAGCGACGAGATCCCGATCGAAACGCGCGCGTCGCGAAAAGCCAAACAAGAGCAGGAAAAGAAATCCGCCGGTAAGCAAGGGGCCGCTGAAGCATCGACAGCCGAGAAGAAGCCGAAGGCGAAGAAGAAATCTGCAAAGAAAACCAAGAAATAAATTTATGGGCCAAAAAGTTAATCCAATCGGATTCAGACTCAGCGTGAACCGCGACTGGCGGTCGCGTTGGTACGCATCGCCGCAGGAGCTGCCGGAGTTCCTCCACAGCGATCTGAGGATTCGCAATTACGTGAAGAAGAAGCTGCAGTTCGCGGCCGTGGCCAAGATCGTGATCGAGCGCGCCTGGAACTCAATTCGCGTCACGATTCACACCGCGCGTCCCGGCATCGTGATCGGACGCAAAGGCGCTGAGATCGAAAAAATGACGGAAGAGATTTCGAAGATGGCGCAGGGCAAACAAATCAAGATCGACATTCAGGAGATCAAAACGCCCGAATTGGACGCGCAGTTGGTCGCCGAAAATGTCGCGTTGCAAATCGAGCGGCGCATCGCCTACCGCCGGGCAATGAAAAAAGCCGTGCAGACGGCGATGGATTTTGGCGCATTGGGAATCCGGTTACGTAGCTCGGGGCGATTGAACGGCGCGGAAATCTCGCGCTCCGAATGGTATCGCGAAGGCAAAGTGCCGCTGCACACCCTGCGCACCGGCATCGATTACGGTTTCGCCGAGGCCAACACCGTTTACGGCAAAATC
>QHPZ01000218.1:0-1336 GCA_003219225.1 Verrucomicrobiota bacterium
ACTCCTTCAACGAGGATCATCTTCGTTTTGGCGGTACGGTGGCGGATTGAACCAATCTGTTGGTACTCCTCGGAATCGAACCAAGCCCTGGCACGCTGCATCGATTCGAACTCGATCATTACGATTCGTTTCGGTTTCCAATCGCCCTCCAGCGTCTCCACCGCTTCGGAGGCGGCGATATACTTGCCGCCATACTTCTTCACCATCCCGATCACGCGCTCCCGATATTGCTCGAAACCCGATTGATCGAGAATCTCAAGATCGACAATGACGTAGCCAGCCATAATGAATCGGGGAAAATCTCGGCGCGTCCGGCGGTCGCGCCCTACCACTGCTTACTTCTCAGTTTTCACTTTGCCATTCCGGTTGCCTTTTGCGGCGAGCTCGGGAATCTTTTTGCGGCGACGCAGGCGGAGCCAGTTGTTCCAGGTTTTGCGCAGGCTGTCGCGCGGGGTGAGATATTGCTGGTTGAGCTCGTTGCTCTTGATGATTTGGGCGAGGACGCCTTTGACCGAAAAATCTTCCGTGTTGAGGATGGTGTAAGCAGTGCCGACGGCGGCGGCGTGATGCGCGTCGCTCGCGTCAACCATCGGGAGCCCGCGGATCTGCGCGTATTTGAAGGCGTAGCGATTGTATCGGCGCAGAGTGGTGGCGGCGTTGAAAACTTCGAGCGCGTCGATCGGCAGCGTCTCGAGGACGGAAAAGCGAATGCCGGCTCGGAACAAATCGTAGGGGTGCGGCGGGATGGCGAGTCCGCCGCGCTCATGAATCAGATCGCACACTGCGCGCGCGGGTTTGCCTTTCAAGTAAGGCAGCTCCGCGCCGATGCACAGCAGATGGCCTTCGGCGGTAGTCACTTCTACTCCCGGCACCACGAGAAATCCGTCGACCGGCAGGCCATCGAGACGCATCAAACCTTTTTCGAGCAAATAATTGACCGCGTCACAGGTATTGTGATCGGTAATGGCGAGGCCGTGCAAGCCTTTCGCGCGTGCCGCCGCGATCAAGTCCTCCGGGCTGGATACCCCGTCGCCGGAAAAAAAAGTGTGCGCGTGCAGATCGATGTTCAGCGGCATCGGGCTGAGATTAATTGAATCGGCGACAAATCAAAAGTGCGCGTTTCATCCACTCTGCGCTACGACGGGCAAACCATTTTTCCCTCCTCCCGCGTATACAGATTGGCAGAGGAGTGAAACGTCAATCAAACAAACCAACAACGGGCAAAGCCCCGCCCGCACCTCCCGGGAGGGACTTTGCCCAAAAATGAGGAAAATAAATATGAATCGATCGATCAGTATCGCAGTGGCACTCGCCGCGGTCGGCGTAACGCTGGCAG
>QHPZ01000218.1:1354-2926 GCA_003219225.1 Verrucomicrobiota bacterium
CCAACTGCCCGTGCCGTCAGCCCGCCACCGGATGGAAATTACAACTCGGGGGTGACCGCTGAGGGCAACAACGCTTTGTTTTCGTCCGCCGGCGGGGTGTGGAACACCGCGCTTGGCGCCGAGACATTGTACAACACCACCACGGGCAATTCGAATACCGCCGCGGGCGTGCGCGCATTGTTCAGTAACATCAACGGCAGCAATAACGTCGCCTACGGCATCTATGCGCTCTACAGTACCACCAGCGCGAGTAACAACATCGCCATCGGCGATTTCGCCGGGCTCAATCTTACCACCGAAAGCAATTGCATCGATATCGGTAGCCGTGGCGAAGCGGGCGAATCCAGCAGCATTCGCATCGGAACCGAAGGGACGCAGTTGTCCGCCTACATGGCTGGCATTTTCGGCGTGCTGGTGAGCGGCAACGCGGTTTGCGTCGATGACGAAGGCACGCTCGGCGAGTGCACGCCGTCATCGGAGCGCTTCAAGCACGATATCGGCTCGATGGATAAGGCAAGCGAGGTAATCTTTGCCCTGCGCCCGGTTACCTTCCATTACAACTCGCAATTCCACTCTCACAACGGTGTCGAGTTTGGATTGGTCGCGGAGGAAGTCGCAAAAATCGATCCCGGGTTGGTCAAATACAACAGGAAGGGTGAGATCTACGGCGTCCGTTATGACGCAATCAACGCCATGCTGCTGAACGAGTTCTTAAAAGAACATCGCGCGGTTGAAGAGTTGAAGACAACCGTCGCGAAGCAGGAGGCGATCATCGCTCAGCAGGAGAAGACAATGCAGGCGTTCATAGCGAACCTCAATGAGCAGAAAGCGCAAATCCAGAAGGTCAGTGCCCAAGTTGCTCTGACCCAGCCTGCGCCGCAGGTGGTCAACACCCACTAAACTGATTTCGCAAGCCCGGGCGCCGCACGCCGCCGTAAATTCAGCCGTCACGCCGCGGCGTGACGGCTGTTTTGCGTACTTCAGCAGGAGATGTCGCGCGCGGCGCCCTGATCCAGGTGGATTGTCGATCTTGCGAACGTGTTATCGGCGACGGCGTTTTCGTGTGCGCGCGGCTTTCTTCGCAGCCGCGGAACGCGAGCGTGGGGAGCGACGTCGTGCTGCGCGTTTTGCTTGCCGCGACAACGCCTTCCGCGAGGCCGACCTTCGGCTCTCGCGTTTCAATGCGCCCCTCACGGCGCGCGAACGCCGGCGGGAAGGTTTTCTGCGCCGAGCTTTGCGGCCTTTCGCGAGGTCGCGCTTGGCCTGGCGTTTGGCTCGCGCCTTGCCGCGCTTGGGCGGTGGCAACTTCACTCCAGCCCGGCGGGCTTTGGACAAACCAATCGCGATCGCCTGCTCCGGCGAGCGCGCGCCGTGTTTGCCCTCGCGGATGTGCTCCATCTCTTCGCGCACAAACTCGCCCGCCTGAGTCGAAGGCGACATGCCTTGCCGCTCCTCTTCGTGTGCCCGTCCAATTGTTTCGTCTTCTGGCATAACAAAAGTGTTTCGCTGGCAACATTCGGCTTGGATGTGAATCAGTTTTTGGCTTGGAGACCGCCTGCCCTCAAGCCGTCT
>QHPZ01000219.1:0-3210 GCA_003219225.1 Verrucomicrobiota bacterium
CGAGGCGATCACGCGCGCGGGGATTCCATTCATGGCGCACATTGGCATGCTGCCCCAGAGCGTGCGCGAGGAAGGTGGTTACAGGATCAAAGGGCGAACCCAAGCGGAGGCGGAGGCGCTGCTGGCCGATGCGCGCGCGGTGGAGAAGGCCGGTGCGTTCTCGGTCGTGCTCGAAATCGTGATTGCGGAGCTGGCAAAGCAAATCACACAAGCGATCGCCATCCCGACAATCGGCATCGGGTCGGGCGAGCATTGCGACGGTCAAATTTTGGTGACGCACGATTTGATCGGGCTGTTTCCGTGGTTCACGCCGAAGTTTGTTTCGCCGCAAGCGCGCGTGGCGGATGAGATCCGCAAGGCAGCGCAAGCTTTTATCGCGCGGGTGCGCGGCACCGGAATCTGAGAGCTCTTGAGGTGGATCGGCCGCTCCGCGGGCGATGTTTAATTTTGGCGCCGCAGGCGCGTTGTTTTGGCATCGCGCTGAGGACAGCGCGATCCACCTATGATATGTTTCCGCCGCCATGCGGGTTTCGGACTACGACGATTTTGATGATGTCGATTATAACCGCGCGTTATTGAGCGGCACGGGCGAGCGGAACTGGCTCGGGTTTGGGTTGATCGTGTCGCTCGGCATTCACATTGCGCTCTGCACTTATTTTTATCGGACGCGTTTTGCGTCGGTGGAGATGGCAGTGGTGCCGAACCAGCCGACGATCACCTTCAAGGTGAAGAATGTCGATCTTGCGCAGCTGGAGAAAAACAGCGCCGACGACACGAGCGCGGCGGCGAAGCCGGAGCCGAACAGTGCGACCGACCAACAGCCCGACGAGAAGAAAGCGTTCGACAAACTCTTGCAGGAAGTGCAGGCGAGCACGGCGATGCCCGATGACATTCAAAATGTGCTGCCCGACAAACCGAAGGTCGACCCGGACATCGCGTCTGTGCTTCCGGACATTGAGCGATCGACAGCACAAACACTCTCGAACACTCCAAACGCGACGCACGAACAATCGGTGTTGAACGAGAGCGCAATCTCGGGGCGGCCTCAGCCGGCGTTGAGCGGCACCGAGCTGGCGACGAGCACGAGCATCAAGCGACCGAGCACATTCACGAGCAAGTTGCCGGGCGACAGCGCCGGGCCGGAGCGCGGACGCGCCGGCTTTAGCGACTTGGACCAATTGCTCGCGCAGAAAGGTCCGCTCGGCTCGGGGACGAAGTTACAGTTGCCCGACGATCAACTTTTTGAATATGACCGCGCCGACCTGCGGCCGAGCGATCTGCTCTCGAAGGTGGCGACGCTGATCAAGCGAAACCCGAAAGCGAGCTTTACGGTCGAAGGCTACGCGGATTCGTTCGGATCACCGGAATACAATTTCGATTTGAGCCAGCGGCGCGCCGACGCGGTGAAGGCGTATTTGATGAACGAAATGGGAATCAATCCCGAGCAGATCCAGGCGCGCGGATTTGGGTCGACGAAGTTTCGCGTCTCACCCAACGGCTCGATCGAAGAGCAGGCGCCGAATCGCCGGGTCGAGATCGTCGTGCACACGAGCGAAGGCTGAGGCTGATTATTCGCCACGGCGAATTCGTCCTGTGGCGGATCGATCGAATTCCTGTAGCAGCGCTCTATGAGCGTCGCAGTTGTAGGAGACGACGCTGTCGTCTCATGGGAAGCCAACGGGTTCCCCTAGCGAGATTTGGCGCCTACCAGTTCTTGATCCACTGGCTTTCCGCCTGACTTTGCGCAACCGTGCAGCACTTCTGCGAAGGCTGACCGCTGCAGTTGTTGCAGATGCTGCCAGCCGTGGACCACATGTCGTAGGTTGGATTGTAGCCTGCTTGCGGTCCGGTCGGGTTTTGGATCCAATGTTGGTATGCTGTGGAATAGGCGTAGGGATAGCCAAACGGGTCACGAATGAAATTTACGACATAGGTACCGTTACCACCGCCGGGGGGACCGGTTCCGCCACTCGGTCCAGTGGGACCAGTATTTCCAGTTGCCGCGATGGGACCAATCGCGCCGGTTGCGCCAAGCGGACCAGTAAAAGCGCCGCCGCCACCACCGCCGTTAACAGTAGGTCCCTTGCCTTTACCACTAGTGATGACGCTGACGCTCAACATGCCCGGTGAGAAATTGAAGTAGGCGCGGTTTGTCGCTTCATTTCCGTCGATCAGGTAGTCGTAATTAGTCGACGCGGTGGGATTACTGTTGTCGTAATCGCCGCTCAACTGGCCGTAGAGATACCGACTGGCGTTCTGATAACACGTACTCGTTGGATCGCCGGCTTGCATGGCAGGGCTATTCGCGTTGAGACAGTCGGTTGATGATTGGTTGTTATTGCAGCTATTACTGCAATTGCCGCCAGTGGGATCGCGCGGGTAATTTCCGTTGTCGCTCCTGTAATTTTCAATCGCGGCGGTGAGCGCGGCCATTTCGGATTCGGCGCGGGCACGAGCGCCCTTATTCGCGATGAAACCGGCGGCAGTAAACACCAAACCGGTGAGCACGAAAATGATGGTGAGAACAACAATGAGTTCTACGAGAGTGAAACTGCGTCGTGCGGAAATGACGGATTCATCACGACGCAGCGAACAGCGAAGATTCGTCATATGCGTTGAGGTTTAGGTTCAGCCTTGCGACTGCAATCCCTGAATGATGCTAATAAGCGGCATGAAAAGCGCAATCACAATTGTGCCGACGATGAAGGCGAGCAAAACGATCATGATCGGCTCGAGCGCGGCGGTCATGGCCGCGACTGCATTGTCCACTTCGTCATCGTAAACGTCGGCGATTTTCAGGAGCATATCGGGCAGGCGACCGGTTTCCTCGCCGACATCGACCATGCTGATGACCATGGGCGGAAAAACCTTGCTCGCTTCGAGCGGTTGCACGATCGATTCGCCTTCCTTCACGCTTTCATGCACGCGCGAGATGGCTTTGGCGATCATCATGTTGCCAGCGGTCTCGCGCGTGATGTTGAGCGCCTGCAAAATCGGCACGCCGCTGGTGACGAGCGTGCCGAGGGTGCGGGCAAACCGCGAGATGGCGGTTTTCTTGATCACATCGCCGAAGAGAGGCAGGCGCAGTTTGATCCGGTCGAGGATCCATTTGCCGGGCGTGGTCCGGGCAAACGCCTTGTAGAGCACGATGATCCCAATGATCCCACCGATGAGCATGAAGGTGTGATTTTTCACGAAGCTGCTGATGCT
>QHPZ01000219.1:3319-3529 GCA_003219225.1 Verrucomicrobiota bacterium
ACGAGCTCGAGCACACCGCCGGCCTCGCCGGCCTTGACCATGTTGACGTAGAGATGGTTGAAAATCCGCGGGTGCAGCGCGAGCGCGTCGGAAAACGCGCTGCCGCCCTGCACGGAATCGGAGAGTTTGTCGATCGTCTTTTTGAGGGTGCGGTCGCGCTCTTGTTTGCCGAGAACGTTGAGGCCGCGCAGGAGTGGAAGACCGGAGTCG
>QHPZ01000220.1 GCA_003219225.1 Verrucomicrobiota bacterium
TTTTCAGCGACGATCAGGAACAATTCGAGCGGCTGATCAAGTTGCCTGACGGCATTCTGCTCGTCACCGGTCCGACCGGCTCGGGAAAAACGACAACGCTCTACGCCTGTCTCCATTACATCAACAAGCCCGATCGCAAGATCATCACCGTGGAGGAGCCGATTGAATATCAGATGACCGGCATCAATCAGGTGCAGGTGAATCCGGAAATCGGGATGACTTTCCCAGCGGCGCTGCGTTCCATTCTACGGCAGGCGCCAAACGTCATCATGATCGGTGAAATCCGCGACCCGGAGACGGCGAACATCGCCACCGCGTCCAGTCTCACCGGCCATCTTGTTTTCAGCGCTCTGCATACGAACGACGCGCCTTCGGCGGTCGCGCGTTTGATCGACATCGGCGTGCAACCCTTTCTCGTCGCCTCGTCGGTGCGCGCGATCATGGCGCAGCGGCTCATTCGCCGGCTTTGCTCGGAATGCAAAGAACCGGGCGAGCTAACGGAAACGGAGTTGCGGGCGCTGCGCATCGAGCCGGGGCAACTCCGGGACGCGCAGGTGATGAAACCGGTGGGCTGTGAGCAGTGTCGCCGCACCGGTTACCGCGGCCGCATGGGTATTTTCGAAATTTTCATCGTTGACGACGAAGTCCGCCACATGATCAACAAACGCAGCTCGACCATGCTCCTGCGCCAACGCGCCCGCGAGCTCGGCATGCGCACCCTGCGCGAGGACGGCGTGCGCAAAATTCTCGCCGGCCTCACCTCAGCCGACGAAGTGATCTCGGTTACGATCGGAGACATCAGCTGATGAATCGAAACTCACCAATCGTGCAGCATAGTTTGGTAGGGACGGACCGCCGGGCCGTCCGCTTGCGTTATCGGCGCGCCCGGCGGTCGCACTCTACTCCGCGACATGAATAACAAACAAGTCGCCGAACTTTTTATCGAGCAAAACGTGTTGCAACCGTCGCAGGTCGACGACGTGCTCAATGAAGCCGAGCTCAACGGCAAAACGATCGCCCAGGCGATGGTCGACAGCGGGTTCGTCGATGAACTCGGTTTTTATCAAACCATCGCCGAAGGGCTCGGCACCGAATTTGTCAATCTTACCAATCGCGAGATTCCGCCCGAGATTTTGCGGCTGATCCCGAGCGGACTGGCGCGGTTGCATCGCGCGCTGCCGATCGGGTTGCTCGGTAACACCATCCGCCTTGCGCTGGTCGATCCGCTCGATCTGCGCGCGAGCGAGGACCTGCGGTTCGCGCTTGGCAAAGATGTCGATGTTGTCGTCGCGCCGTCCGATCAGGTCGAGGACCTGATCAAACAATATTACGGCAGCGAGACGGCGAGCATGGAGGACATCCTCAAGCAGCTCGGCGAAGCCGGCGAGCTGCTGCAAGTGCGCGAAGATGAAACCGCTGCGGTCGAAGCGGAAGCGAACGCCACGCCGATCATCCGCTTCGTCGATCTTATTCTCTATCAGGCAATCCAGGACCGCGCCAGCGACATTCACTTCGAGCCGTTCGAGAACGAATTCAAAATCCGCTATCGCGTGGACGGCGCGCTTTACGAAATGTCCCCGCCGCCGCGCCACCTCGCGTTGCCGGTCATTTCGCGCGTCAAAGTGATGGCGAACATGAACATCGCCGAGCGGCGCCTGCCGCAGGACGGCCGCATCCAGAAAAATATCGCCGGTCGTCACATCGACCTGCGCGTCTCGACGTTGCCGACGCAATTCGGCGAAAGCCTTGTCCTGCGCGTGCTCGATCGCACGACCGTGAACCTCGATCTCGAGATGCTCGGCATGCCCGATTACATCCACAAGTTTCTGCTCGAGCTGATCGAACGACCGAACGGCATTTTCATCTCAACCGGGCCGACCGGTTCAGGAAAAACGACGACGCTGTATTCCTGTTTGCGCAAGATCAATACGATCGATTCCAAGTTGCTTCCCGCCGAGGAACCGGTCGAGTATGATCTCGAAGGCATCATTCAGGTGCCGGTGAACGAAGGCATCGGGCTGACCTTCGCGCGGGTGCTGCGTGCCTTTCTTCGGCAGGACCCGGACCGGATCATGATCGGGGAGACGCGCGATTTGGAGACGGCGCAGATCGCGGTACAAGCCTCGCTCACCGGCCATCTGGTTTTCCGCACGCTGCACACCAACGGTGCGCCGGGCGCGGTCACGCGTTTGATCGACATGGGCGTGGAACCGTTCCTCATTTCCTCCACGCTGGAAGCGGTGCTCGGCCAGCGTTTGCTCCGCAGCATCTGTCAG